>NZ_JFJW01000054.1:1218-1508 GCF_000611125.1 Cupriavidus sp. SK-4 | reverse complement strand
CCGTAAGGCGGCAGCCGAAGGCTGAGGACGGAGAGGATGTCAAAGGCGAGCGCGAGCTGACGCCTGGTGGTCACCGCTACCCCGCCGAAAAGCCCTGTCGCGTGCCATGAAAGCTTCCAGCATGTACGGGATCAGCGCTATCGCATCAACCGCCTCGCCATAGGTTTGTGCATGCAGTGCTGCGTAGCGATCCAGGTCGGCCTTGAGGCTGGCCGGGCACGAGAAGGTCAGCTTGGTGCTCTCCGTCCTGGGTAGTGGCCCCAGCCGCAGCTTGCGTGTCGTGCTCATCG
>NZ_JFJW01000054.1:0-1192 GCF_000611125.1 Cupriavidus sp. SK-4 | reverse complement strand
ATGGCCGCAGCACCAGATCCCGATTGACGATGACGCGCACCGGCATGCCCGGCCGCGCCGTCAACGTAGGCTGGGTGTTGAGGTTGCGCCGGGTCATCTCCTGCCCGACCTGGTTCACGCTGTCCTGCAGGCTGCCGCGCTCGGCGATCATGACGCGATCGCCGTCCTGACGGTTTTCCGGCGCGGCCAGTTCGGCGCCGACGCCCAGCAGGGTCGTCAGCGCCGCACCGGCAAGAATGCGGTCCCAATGCCAGTCGACACCATCTTCCAGACCGGCATAGCCGGCCGGATCGGTGCCGACCAGGTTGGCCAACGTCAGCGAGGACGTGTCCGGGAGGATGATGCGATTCCACACCACCTGAACCCGGCGCTGTCCGTAGCTCACCTGGCTGTTGTAGCGGCCAAGCATGCGTGAACCCTGAGGAATTAGCAGATGGCGACCTGTCGCGGTGTCGTACACCGGTTCCGTCACGGTTGCGATGATGTCGCCGGGCAAATCAGATTTGATGCCCGTAACCAACGCGCCGGCAATGACCGTTCCGGCCATCAGCTGATACGGCGAGGCCGGCATCTGTAGCCTCCCGGCACTTCGGGTTTCCGTCGCGCCGGATTTCAGGAAGGCCTCCTTCTGATCTTGCTGGCTCTGCACGACGGTCGGGTCGGCGGGCTGGGCCGCGCTGGAGGACGGCCCATCGGCCAGCGGGTCGAAGCCGGCCAGGCCGGACGCCGAGCTGGTCGCGGCCAACTGCGCTGGCGCGGCGGCACTATGCTGGTTACTCGACCGGAAGAACACCGACGAAGCCACTGCCGCTTCCGCCTCCTTGCTCAGCGCGTCGCGCTCAGCCGCCGCCGGGTCTTGGCCGGGAGCGGAGTAGCTGGCAACCGCTTGCTGCTGCGATTTGACGATGGCGGGCCCCAGGTCGCCCGGTAGCGGTGGCCCAAGCTCTGGCACCTGCGGCGGCAAAGCCGGCAACAGCTTGGAGTAGTCGCCGGGCAACTGGTCAAGTCTTTCCGAGCGGGAGACCCGATCAGTGTTATAGAGTTCGGCCGTCTCGCTGTTGCTGCGTCGCGGCTTCGGCTGCAGCGACCACATGGTTGCCGCCATGACCGCGACCGCCAGCCCGCCGGCGAGGACGGCAAGCGTTCGTCGGTTGAGGCGCATGACCGGGCGCGGCGGCGCCCGCAGCGCTAC
>NZ_JFJW01000053.1:0-14271 GCF_000611125.1 Cupriavidus sp. SK-4 | reverse complement strand
CCTCAGCACACAGAATTCCTGACACCTCCCGTGGGCCTACCTCAATGATGTGTTGACCCGCCTGCCCAACCACCTGAACAGCCGCATCGACGAGCTGCTTCCCCACAACTGGCATCCCGCGCGCTGAGCGCGTCCGCGCTCTCATAGCCGCTCTCGATCGGCAAGGTGGGACGGCTGGCCGCTTACCTCTTACGTATTCCTGACGCATAGCTACTTGAAACGCTCCACATCAATCGGTAGAGCGAAGCTTGTTTTCACACGGTCGATTACGACCATAGTCTTGAACCACTTGATGTCCGGATTTCCCATGAAGAAGTTTTGAGTGAACGACTCGTATCGTTCCATATCTTCCATGGTGACGATAAGCACGAAGTCTGCATCGCCCGTGACGTAGTAACCAGCCATAACTTGGGGCTCGGCACGGATCGCCTTCTTGAAGCGATCCACGATGTCGGGGCGCTCTCGCTCCAAGCTTACTAACACGACCATCGCCACGTTCTGCCCGATCGCCTTCGGATTGACTATCGAGACGTCTCCTTCGATGATACCTTCGGCACGCAACCTCTTTAGTCTTCTCTGTACAGCAGTGGGAGAAAGTCCGACTGCCTCACCAAGCGCCTCGCTAGGTGTCTTGTTGTTTCGCTGGACTTCTGCGATGAGGCGGGCGTCGAGTCGATCGAGATTCATCCTTCTTCCAGACCAGTCGTGTTAAGAATTTGCGTTTTCCAACCGCACCAACCCCACTGCAGCTCGGGCACGCCGCTGACGAATTCCATCGCAAATCCGCCCCCGTTCGCGTAAGCTATGTTGGTTGGTTTTGCGTCTTGGCGATTAATTGCATTTTAATGCCGAGCCGAGTCGTGCTCGCGAAGCACCGTTTTGATAATAAAAACCAAACTACTGTTTATGTTTAATGAACCACATCGCAAACGGATCTGATCGATGCTTGTACCGCGTCCAGACCACTTTGCACTCAACGCATTGATATACCTGCGCCTCGGAAAGCAAGCCCTCGCCAACACTGCTAATATGTTTCCCTGAAATGGGAGTTAGGGCGTTGTGACCGTTGGCACAACGCGAATTGACATCGAGATCTTCGCAAAGGCGACAAATCCCTGCCCGCAGACAGTCATCCACTACGGCGGCGGTCTCAGCAATCCTGCTGCCTGGCGACAAATTGTTCGCCTCGGCCTTGTTGGAGGCCCTACTCCCTTGGCCATGCATACGACGAACGGCTGCCCAGTAGAGGACCATGATGGAATCAGACCCGGTTTGCATTGCCGCCTGTCTGCAACGCTCCAACTGGTGGCGTAGTGACAATCCAAATTCCGTTGCGGAAGCAAAACATATGACCCGCCCGCGAGCGTCTGCCCGGTCGATCAGCGCCTCAATTAGAACCGAAACACGAGCAATATAGTCTTCATCACCGTTGCTCCGCTTGATGGCTCGAGCATGTACTCGCTCGGTCATTGCCCGAACTTCTTTGTGGAGTTTGGCAAAGGCAAGAGAACGCTCGCGGAAAGCGCTTTTACTCCGCATGATGATAGGTGTGGAAACCGCGCTTGACCATCCTAGTACCGGGGCCAAAAAGCTGCTCTGGTAGCTTAGGTACGATATGCGAATGTATAGGCTTAAGTCGCAGTTGGCGGTACGATAGTCTCCGCTAATCAGCGAGGGAAGCGACGAGTCCATTGGGCGCGGCATCTGAGGTGCCATGACATACCTCGCTCTGTTAATGACAGGTTTATTTCGCCATTTCTCGATCCTAGCGCCTAAGTACGTTCTGCTGCTCGGCTCGTCCAGTCTTCTGGAAAGCGATTCGTTTTATCGAAAATCCGGTTGACCCAAGCCTCGCCAGGCTCTGGCTTCAGCCGGGGTTCCGTCTCAGCCATTCTCGAATGCCAGGAAACTGCTCAAGCACCAGCTCCAGATTCTCGCGAGCTTTGGTGAGCTGTCTCTTGAGATGCCAACTGTGGGCAAGCCATAAGACGGTTGCCGCACCAAGAATGAGCCGCTCAGATCCGCTTTCAAACAATCAGCACTCCATCTAAAACTTCAGGCTAGGCGAGGTGAAGCCCGCGTTTGTCAATCGCCATGCGTGGGCCGGAGGGGCAAGAAGGATGATTTCCACGCTCGCAATGGAACGTGCCATTTTCAGCAATTCAAACGACTCCCTTGTTGGCTCCAATCGCGCACAGAGCTCAAACCGCCGTCGGGCCCTCTGCGCCAAGCAGAATTAGCGCCTGCGCGGCGGCGGCACGTCAGTACACGTGCCTTCGTAGATCTCCGCCGCCATGCCGATCGATTCGCCCAGCGTCGGGTGCGGGTGGATGGTCTTGCCGATATCCACCGCATCGGCGCCCATCTCGATCGCCAGGCACACTTCGCTGATCAGGTCGCCGGCATGCGTACCGACGATACCGCCGCCGATCACGCGATGCGTTTCCTCGTCGAAGATCAGCTTGGTAAAGCCCTCGTCGCGGCCGTTGGCGATGGCGCGCCCCGAAGCGGCCCACGGGAACACACCCTTGCTGTACTTGATGCCCTGCGCCTTGCACTCGTCTTCGGTCAGGCCGGCCCAGGCCACTTCCGGATCGGTAAAGGCCACCGACGGGATCTGCTTGGCATCGAAGAACGCCTTCTCGCCATGCGCGGCTTCCGCGGCCACGTGGGCTTCATGCACCGCCTTGTGTGCCAGCATCGGCTGGCCGACGACGTCGCCGATCGCGAAGATATGCGGCACGTTGGTGCGCATCTGCTTGTCGACATCGATAAAACCGCGGTCGGTCACGGCAACGCCGGCCTTCTCGGCGCTGATGCGCTTGCCGTTGGGCGAGCGGCCCACCGACACCAGCACCAGGTCATAGCGTTGCGCCTCGGCCGGTGCCTGCTCGCCTTCGAATTTGACGTAGATGCCGTCCGGCCTGGCTTCCACCCCGACCGTCTTGGTATTCAGCATGACCTTGCCGAAACGGTCCTTGTTCTTCTTTTCCCAGACCTTGACCAGGTCGCGGTCGGCGCCGCCCATCAGGCCCGGCAGCATTTCGACGACATCGATCTCGGCGCCCAGCGTGCTGTAGACCGTGGCCATTTCCAGGCCGATAATGCCGCCGCCGATGACCAGCATCTTGTTGGGCACTTCGGGCAGCTCCAGCGCGCCGGTCGAGTCGACGATGCGCGGGTCTTCCGGGATGAAGGGCAGCTTCACCGCCTGGCTGCCAGCGGCGATGATGGCCTTCTCGAAACGGATCACGGTCTTCTTGCCGGTGGTCTGCTTGCCCTCGCCCTCGGTCAGCTCGACTTCCATGTGGTGCGGGTCGAGGAAGTTGCCGATGCCGCGCACCACCTGCACCTTGCGCGCCTTGGCCATGCCGGCCAGGCCGCCGGTCAGCTTGCCGACCACCTGGTTCTTGTAGTGGCGCAGGCCGTCGAGGTCGATCTTGGCCTCGCCGAACAGGATGCCGTGGGCGGCCAGCGCCTTGGCTTCATCGATCACGGCGGCGTTGTGCAGCAGCGCCTTGGAGGGGATGCAGCCCACGTTCAGGCAGACGCCGCCAAGCGTGCTGTAGCGTTCGACCAGCACGGTGTTCATGCCCAGGTCGGCGGCGCGGAAGGCGGCCGAGTAGCCGCCGGGGCCGGCGCCCAGCACCAGCATTTCGCACTGGATGTCGGCACTGCCGCTATGCGTGGCGGCTACCGGGGCCAGTGCTGCCGCAGCGGCCCGCGCGGGTGCGGCGGTCGGAGCCGGAGCCTGCGCAGGTGCCGGGGCAGCCGCGGCCTGCTGGGCCTCGACGGTGCAGATCACCGCGCCCTGGCCGACCTTGTCGCCCACCTTGACCTTGACTTCCACCACCTTGCCGGTGGCCGACGACGGCACGTCCATGCTCGCCTTGTCGGACTCCAGCACGATCAGAGACTGCTCCGTCTCGACCGTATCGCCGGCCTTGACCAGTACCTCGATCACTTCCACCGGGTCGAAATCGCCGATATCCGGCACCTTGACTTCGATCACACTCATTCTTGGTCCTCAATGCGCGCGGTCCGGGTGGCCTAAGTGCGCGCTGTAATTATTGATTGCCGCCGCCACGGGGCACCGCCCTCTAGCAGCCCTCGCGGTAATTTCAATCGTGCCTGCCCGACTCTTGTCAAACTCGATGCGGGTCTCGACACCAACGCTCGAAGATGGCCGGGGCATCCATGGGGTGGTCATGGCGCGCCCCTCTGGACTGACCGCCATGGCCATGCCCGTCAAAGACATGCCGCGGTTGTCTTACAGGAGGATGCGGCGGAAATCCGCCAGCAGCTGCGCGAAGTACGTGTTGAAGCGCGCGGCCTCGGCGCCGTCGATGACGCGGTGGTCCCACGACAGCGACAGCGGCAGCGTCAGTCGCGGCACGAACTGCTTGCCGTCCCAAACGGGCTTCTGGAACGACTTGCACACACCCATGATGGCCACTTCGGGCGCATTGATAATGGGAGTAAATGACATACCGCCGATGCCGCCCAGCGACGAGATGGAGAAGCAGCCGCCCTGCATCTGGTCAGGCTTGAGCTTGCCGTCGCGCGCCAGCTTGGCCAGTTCGCTCATTTCCTGGCTGATCTCCAGCACGCCCTTCTTGTCCGCGTTCTTGATCACCGGCACGACCAGGCCATTCGGGGTGTCGGCGGCGAATCCGATGTTGAAGTACTTCTTCAGCACCAGATTGTCACCGTCGAGCGACGCATTGAAGTTCGGGAACTTCTTCAGCGCCGCAACCGTGACCTTGATCATGAAGGCCAGCATGGTCACCTTGATGCCGGACTTCTCGTTTTCCTTGTTCAGCTGCACGCGGAAGGCTTCCAGCTCGGTGATGTCCGCTTCGTCATGGTTGGTGACGTGCGGGATCATGACCCAGTTTCGGTGCAGGTTGGCGCCGGAAATCTTCTTGATGCGCGACAGGGCCCTGTTTTCCACCTCGCCGAAGCGGGTGAAATCGACCTTCGGCCACGGCAGCAGGCCGAGCTCGCCACCGCCGCCGCCAGCCGCGGCAGCCTGGGCCGGCGCGGCGGCGTGGCCGGTCATCACGCCCTTGACGTAGTTCTGCACATCCTGCTGGGTAATGCGGCCCTTGGGGCCGGTGCCGGCCATTCGCGACACGTCGACGCCCAGCTCGCGTGCAAACTTACGCACCGACGGGCTGGCGTGGGCGGAATTGCCGATGACATTAGGAGCGGCTGGTGTGGCGGCTGGCGCAGCAATAGGAGCCTGCGTAGCTGCGGGGGCCGGAGCCGGTGTCATCGTGGCAGCAAGTGCCGGTGGCAGTGCCGGTACAGCGGCGGCGGCTGAGGGCGTAGCGGCAGGCGAATCCGCTCCTTCCAGAATCAGCAGCAGCGTACCTTCGGACACGTTGTCGCCAACCTTGACCTTAACTTCCTTTACCACGCCGCCATGCGGCGAAGGTACGTCCATAGTGGCCTTGTCTGATTCCAACGTCACGAGGGTATCTTCGGCGTTGATCGTGTCGCCAGCCTTGACGTGGACTTCAATGACGGGGACGGCGTCATAGTCGCCGATGTCCGGCACCTTCACGTCGATGGTGCCGCCACCGGCCGCACGGGCTGCCGCCGGAGCGGAGGCCGGAACCGGTGCTGCGGCAGCAGGCGCGGGAGCCAGGGCAGGTGCCGCAGCAGCAGCTGGAGCCGGGGCCGCGGCGGTCTGGCCGGCCGCTTCCAGCATCACCAGCACCGCGCCCTCGGACACACTGTCGCCCACCCTGATGCGGACCTCCTTGACCACGCCGGCCTGCGGTGAAGGCACGTCCATGGTGGCTTTGTCCGACTCCAAAGTTACCAGCGCATCCTCCGCGTTAATCTGGTCTCCTGGTTCCACGTGGACTTCGATGACGGGCACTGCACCGAAGTCTCCGATGTCGGGCAATCTAATTTCGCAAACTTGATTCATACTTTCTCTCGTGATCATTACCCGTCCTCGGGCCAGTGCTCGGTCACACCATGAAGGCTGTAGCGCCCACTTCTGCAGGGACCAGTACCCGAGGTTCGCGCAGTTCCATTGCCGAACCCGCGACGCTGTTTTTGGTTCGATCAATGCTCACGCAGCCACTCGAGAAGCGGACGCCTGACAGTCTTCAGGCCTCACTACCTGACCGAATCGATTTTAGGTTCCTAGCTGCGATATTTGCCGCTGAATTCGGTTGGCTTCGCCGACCATCTCAGCACAGGATGCTGCGCAAGCCCGGAGTTGTCAGCTGAAAGTTCTGACAATCCGTCTTGCTCTTATCCGAGATCTTCCAGAAGCGTTTTAGCCTCTTGCCAATCAGCAGTGACAAACCCCTCTGTGAATCGCCCATGGACCTCCGCCAACGTCAAGCGCGCAGGATCCGCCTTGCCTTGTCGTTGCCATAGCCGAGCCAAGCGAATGGCAACTTGTAACTCGACCGATGTGGCTCCATAGCGATGGGCTATGCCGATCGCTTCGTGAAAACAGGCTTCGGCTTCTTTGTCCTGCGCGGAGAGGCTAAATTGGGAGCCCGAATGCAGCTGAATCAAATCCCCTTTGAGTCGGAGTAGCATCGGGACATCGAAGCATTCGCCCGTCGTGTTCACCAGAGCGATTGCCTCACTCAGCACACTAAGTCCCGCCTCAGCCTGGCCAGACTTTCCATAGGCCTCCGCGAGGAGCGTTAGAAGAGTCGGCCGCCCCAGTATCGCCCCCGTAGCTTCGTAGGAGCTGAGGCCTTCCTTTATTTGGTCGATTCCATCCTTATGACTACCATGCTCGGAGAGTGCACTTCCGCGCAGGATTGTTCCCCACGCCCGATAAAGTGGGTACCCTTGGTCCGTTGAAAGCGCGATGGCGGCGTCTGCATACTTCTGCGACAGTTCCACCTCCCGCCGGCATCGATGCAGGTCCGCAGCGAAAATCAGACTAAGAGCAAGCGCGAATGGATCCGCGACCTGCCTGGCCAGCGCCATCGCCTCATCGCAGCGCACACGGGCTTGGTCCGGCGAGCCCAAATACCACAGTATTTTTCCCAGCGTGCTACGCATATGGACAGCGGGATTCTGTGCGTAGCGCAGCAGACGACTGTACGACTGCTGACCTGCTCGATGCAGCACCAACGCCTGCTCCGCGTGGGTTCGGGCTATCTTAATCTCGCCCATACGGAACACAGTGGTGGCAAGAACTCGGTGTGCCTCCGCAAGTTCCTCCGGCTCTTTTGTCTCAAACGCGAACGCGAGCAGCCGATCCGCCAAAACGCGAGCCGTACGGAATTGTGCGCGCAAGTAATAGAATGACCACAGCCCGTACTGTGCTGAAAACGACTCGGGTGTTTTCGCACCTTGCTCACACAAGGCCAGCGCACGCATGTATGTCGCTTCTACCTCTGGCGAACCATGGCCTCGTGCAGCTACCCAAGCCGGGCCAAGGGTAAGCAGTATCGTGAGTTCCTCGCGTGCGCGTTCAGGAGTATCCGGCACCGACTTGAGCAATTCGAGGGCAGCGTTCAGATGACGGATGGCATCGAGTTGGGCGGAACGCTCCAAGGCTTGTTGGCCAGCCAACTGCAGGTATTCGATCGCCTTCTGGAGGTTACCGCTCTTACTGTAGTGATGAGCCAACTCGCTGCAATAGTCCTTCAGCCGCCCCGGGAACAATGCCTCAATCGCCCGGGCAGTGCGCTCGTGCAGAACACTGCGCTGACTCGTCAGCAAGGAATTACCAGCTACCTCCTGCGTGAGTGCATGTTTGAACGCGTACTCGACCTCGGGGAAAGCGGGACGCTCATAAATGAAGTCTCCCGCTTCGAGGCCGCGCAGGAGGGAGTGCAACGTTACCTCCGGCAGTTTCGTAACATACTCAATCAGAGTATAGGGAAACTCTTTGCCGATAATCGCAAGAGTCTGCAGCAACTCCTTCTGCGCGACAGATAGCCGATCAATCCGTGCCGCCAACACGCCCTGCACCGTCGTGGGAATATGAAGGTCCAAGGGAGGCTTCTCGATCCGGTAGCTTCCGGCCTGGCCCAATAAAACGTTCTCCTCGAGCAGCGTCTTGACGACCTCTTCCATAAAGAAAGGGTTGCCTTCGGTCTTCGTCAGGATACGGAGTTTCTCCGGCGCGAGAGACGGGTGGTCCCCCAGCAATGACGTCAGTAACCCTTGTGCCACCGCTTGCTCTAGAGGTTCCAGATGCAGATCGGTGTGACAAACCTTGGGGACCCAGTTACGCGCGTACTCCGGCCGGAAATTGACGAGCAAGAGTATCTTGGCAACCGGCACCTGTTCGACGAGGATACTGAGAAACGCCTCCGTTTCAGCGTCCAGCCATTGCAAGTCTTCGAACAGGATCACGAGAGGCTGTTTGCAACTCTCGCGCAACAGCAGGAGCGCAATGGCTTCGAAAGTGCGCTGGCGCCGGACGACGGGGTCCATTGACGAAACAGTCGAGCCGGGCTCACTGATACCCAGCAGATACAGGAGATAGGGTAGTTGCGCTTCCAATGCCAAATCCAGCGTCAACAACCTACTCCTGACCTTCTCACCAAATAGGCTTTCATCATCCCGTGCGGAGATCTGAAAGTATGTCTTCAGCAGGTCAATCAGAGGCAGGTAGGGAAATGCCTTGCCATGTGACACCGAGACGGTTTCGAGCACCATGCAGCCCTTCTTCGAGCACGCCTTGAATTCATGGAACAGGCGCGACTTGCCGACGCCCGCTTCGCCCACGACAGCAACGATCTGGCCCTGCCCTGCCTTGGCCAGTTCGAACGCCTCAGTCAGGCGCTCCAGTTCGGTCTCGCGACCGACAAACCGCGCGAGGCCGCGGTGCGCCCCCACCTGCAGTCGCGTGCGTAAGGCGCCCAGGCCGAGCACTTCATACACCGCCAGCGGATCGCGCACCCCCTTGATTGGCGTTTGCCCCAGGGCCTTGAATTCGAAATACCCCTCGGTCAATCTGTGTGTCGACTCGCTGACGACGATGGACGATGGTGTTGCGACCCCTTCCATCCGGGCGGCGATATGAATCGTGGGGCCCACCGGGTCGTACTCAGTGCGCAAGTCGTCCTTGCGGATCGAGCGAACCACCACTTCCCCGGTATGAACACCGACCCGGATCTGCAGCGCAACGCCCAAGTCCTGCTGGACCCGGTCGCTGTGACAGCGCATGGTCTCCTGCATGCGAAGTGCAGCAAAAAGCGCCCGCAGCGCATGATCTTCGTGGGCAATTGGCGCGCCAAACAGGGCAAGGATGCCGTCGCCGAGAGCTTTGGCGACGTACCCTTCATAGTGATGGACGGCCTCCATCATTAGCGCCACAACCGGGTCAATCAGGCTGCGGGCTTCCTCCGGATCCAAGTCCTGGATCAACGCGGTCGAGCCAGCTATATCGGCAAACAGTGCTGTGATGGTCTTGCGCTCGCCGGCGGCCTGACCCCGGCCCTCCATCGCAGCTTGCTCGGCCAGGATTCGTTCAGCGAGATGGGGCGGCGTATAAAAAACGGGAGCGGGCGCAGCGGGCGTGGTCGTTGACGTTGGGATTGGAATTCCCAAGAGAGCATCCAAGGCGCCACCACATGCCCCGCAAAATTTCGCTGTCGGGCCGGATTCGTTGCCGCATCGCGGACAGACGCGAACAAGTTTATGCCCGCACTCCTCGCAAAAATCTCTTGGTGCCAGGTTCTCGAAGCCGCAATTTGCGCAGCGCATCTCGCCCCCTGCCGCATTCGTCTTGCCATGCAACAATAGAAGCACACCAGCCGTCCGGAGCAAGATACTGGCGATCAAAAATGCCGCTTACGACTTCAGGCAACCCGAATACTGCGGGGTGAGCGCCGGTATGCGCCCTTAAATTAAAAAAGGCGGCTGGATCTCTCCCGCCGCCAAACCCCAGTTGACGCTAGACTAAGTACCGCACAAATCACAAGAAGGCGAGCCGTTCCGAGCGGGGCCAAGAGCCCACCGCCGACATAATGCTGTCGAGTAAAGCGGAGTAAACCCTGCTGCTTGGCCGGGACCAGAACGAGCGTTCAGTGGCGCTCAGAATCGAGTGCGCATCCCTAGCGCGACGCCGGTGCGAGTACTGGCGCCAGCAAAGGGACCCAATGGGCTATTCGGATCGGTCACAGACGCCCCGCTCAGCCAACTCCTATCCGCTTCCAGGTAGACATCCGTACGAGCGGACAGGCTGTACATCGCGACAAAGTAAGCCGATTGAATAAGCCCCGATGCGCCCCTTGACGCGCCGGCGACGTTGTCGCGCATGTATGTAGCAACAAAGCGCCATGCGGACGATGGCTGATAGGTCAAGCCGAACACTCCTGCTCGATCGTGGCGCTCGGAGGTTTGAGTATTCGGCCCTGCCGCAGTATTTGCGTTACTACCGATGCTCGTGTTGGCCAGCGGCGCGTTGGTGCCGCTAGCTCCCACGATAAAGCCGGCGTCACGGCGCGAGTCGATGTAGTAGCCATGCATCGTAACGTCGCCGAACTTGTACTTCCCGCCGGCGGTCCAAAGCGTTAGATCACGGCCGTTGGCATCTCTAGACTGTTGACCGGCACCACCCACTACGAGCCCGCCAGCCGTGTAGGTCGATGCAAACTGCATGGTTCGCCCCCTGGAAGCGTTTCCAGCCTGTTCGCCCAGCGAGTATTGTGCGTTTACGCCAAAACCTCCCCACTTATTCGTGTATTCGATCGTGTTGTCGTAGCGAAGGCCAATTAGCGATGTCTCCCAACTGATCTCCGCCGTATTTGCAGTATTGATGGGGTCGACCTGCGCGATGAAAGTGTAGGTGGAGCCGTACTGCCGACCTACCTTGACCGTGCCCAACGAGCTATTCGACATCCCGACCCAAGCTTGCCGACCAAACAACTGTCCTTGTTGGCCGCTCTTTCCTGTATCGTAGCTAAATCCGCTTTCCAGCGCGAAGATGGCCTTGTTACCGGCTCCGAGTTCTTCTGTGCCGCGCAGCCCCCAGCGTCCACCATTGAAAACACCTTCATTGAGGGCTACCAATGTTTTGGGGCCGTTGGCTGAAGGCTGATTGGTCGAGTAACGAACAGCGGCGTCGATAACACCATACAGGGTGACGCTAGATTGCGCGTAGGCATTTCCTGCGGCAACTGTTGCACCAACCAATAGTCCAATCTTATATTTCACGAATACTCCTCCTCATTTCCTGCACGGAAACTATTTTTAAATCTCTACGAGACTTCTTATGTTCGCCACAGAAAGCGGCTGCAATTAGACGAGTTCAAAAAGATAAAAATAAACCAAGCCTCCTTTCGTAAAGGCAGAAATCACTACTTAAGTTAGTTATCCGGCGGACAGCGGCTGCTGCAGTAAATCCAGCAATGGCGAAATGTCCCCACTTCCAAGACCCTCTACAGCGTTCACCAGACTGCGCTGGCGGACTTCCGGGAGTACGGCGGCCGTAGCGGTGCGGAACTTGTCCACCAAGTCTCCCCAAGACATCGGATTGGTCGCCTCCCCGCGTGGCGGTGTAACGGGCGATTCGAAGGTCTGTCCTCTTCCTTCAACTACTACCCGAGCAAGCGTCTCGCCAGGGCAGCGCGCTTCCAGCTGAGGATCCAATACCAGTTGGACTTTCTTTGCGAACTCGACCACATCTTGCCGACCGAGTACGGCTTCGGTAATGGGCAACATGCATGCGCTTCCGGCGAGCGCCGAAAGTGCAATACAGTAGGGAATGCTGTACTGGACCTCTGTCAGATTGCGCGGGTCCGTACGATTGTCGATATCAAGCGCCCACTGGAAGGTGTAGATCCTGACGGCCTGTATCTCTTCGGCGGCAAGCTTGCTCTCCTGCACGACTAACTCAAAGCCTGCAAGCGCCGGATGTACATACCGGCAGCTGGAATACGGTTTGAAATAGATGCCTTTAATGGCATGCGTGGCGCCTAAATCCCTCAGCACAACGTCCCGGTTGTAATGCGGCAGGTGGTCCAGAATGTCCGCGGGTCCGCTCAGTCCATGCCGCGCTAGCTCGATGGCCGCGCACGCCGTTACCGCGGACCAAGGGATCGCTTCCTTGACGTCGTTCCCCATTAGATCCGAGTAGCCCGCACTACCGTTCGCCGTCAGGTTGGGGCTCTGTACCCCAGCGATGGCAAAAGCCTGACAGATCTGGTCAGCTGGAAGCTTGAACAATCGGCCCAACGCTGCGACAACGCCGTAGCCGGTCCACCGGCCAGACCCGTAGCCATATCCCATCCGCGCCGGCGCCGAAGCCGCTGCCGCCCTTACTGCAACCTCGTACCCGGCGACGACCGAACCCAGAAACGCGTCGGCTCCTGCCCCTATACTTTCAGCGGCCGCCAGAGCGGCTGGAATGACTGCCGCGCCGGGGTGACCACGCGCGGCTCGGTGACCATCATCCAGATCCAGCACGGAAGCCGTGGTTGAGTTCGCGAGGATCGCTCCCGCTAGGCTTGTCGATTCTCCTTTGAACCAAATGGCGCACTGACCCGGTCCGAACTGTCCTTTAACGAGCTCTTGAGCGCCCCTGGACACGTAGGAATCTATGCCCGCTGCTGCAGCCCCAAGCAAATCGAGGACACACTTTAGAGCTGCTTCCCGTAAAACAGGCTCATGAATGTCGATGTAGCCATCTTCCACATACGCAGCAAGTCGGTATGCGGCGAAATTGTTGCTTTCCATGATTGGCAACTGTTTTTTCGTGATTGACGGACGACTGACTCCAAGCCGCGTCACTATTTTGCGTGTCGCGAGCTAGTCGAGATCCTTGCTGATGGCAATATATCTAGTCGAAGATTTGACGGTTCTTCTACCCGCTGCGTCAGCAACCGCTGTATGTGCCGCTCGTTGATAGCGAGCCGGCTAAACAAACGGCAGCACCAGTCTCCAACAGAGTTTAATTTTCAGCCTTCAATCCGAGCGTCTTGATGGCGGATCCGACGCTCGCGTAGTTTTCCGTGACGTAGCGCGTTGCGACGGAAGACGAGCCATAGATCGCCATACCGTATTGCTTTCGGGCAAACTCCTTATAGGCAGCCGATTCAGAGAATTCCTTGAGGAGCGAATTCCACCAGTTCACAACTTCCGGCGAAAGGCCTGCCGGGCCGATTACACCGTATTTGAGAGAAACCGCTAGCGGATACCCAAGATCCTTCAGGGTAGGGACTTGCGGCTGGGCGCGAAGCTCGCCCGTCTCGACAATGAGACGAACTTTTCCGGAGGCAAGCAGTGGCCCAAAGTCGCTAGATACGACGGCATCGATATGCCCTCCCAACAGACCGGAGATCGCGTCCGCGCCACCCTTGTAAGGAACCGTCGTGGCATCGACTCGCTCCCGCGAGAAGGCCGATTGGACAAGAATCTGCCCGAGAGTATTAGCCCCTGCGGTGCCCCATTTGAACTTTCCGGGATTGGCACGCGCATAAGCCAAGACATCAGCCCATGTATGGAGCGGACTGTTCGCAAGAACAAACATCGGATACGGCTGCGCCATTACCAACCCCAGATAACTGAAGTCCTTGGTCGGGTCATAAGACAATTTCTGGAAGTGCGGCACAACGAACATTGCGCTCGGACTCATCAGCGACAGCGTATAGCCATCAGCCGGTGCACGCTTCGTCGCTGCTGTTGCAATCGTGCTGGCCGCGCCAGGCTTGTAATCGACCACAATCGTGGCGCCTCGGCGGTCGTGAGCGAACTGGGCGAGTTGGCGAGCGATACCGTCTCCAATGCCACCCGCTGAATAGCCAAGGATTAGCATGACGGGCCGATTCGGGTACCGATCTTGGGCGCTGACAGCCGTTCCTGCGAAACAGAAGACCAAAAGAAAGATGAATCGAAACAGGGTCATCATTTTCACTCCTTAATAGTGGATGTGTCGGGATCGCTCTATTTTGAACAGCTGGCTTAGTAAGCCCGAAACGTCTGGCGGAGGCCTGAATAGAAGACTGTCGCCTGGCCTTTCTGCGGGCTCATCCCGGGAATTTGGGCAATGTGTGCCGATGGCCCGAAGCGCATTAAGCGGAGGATCCCGCTCAAACTAAGGGATGCCTTTCAGCAATCCATGCGCCTCTCCATCGTCCGAGGAAGCTCCGTTGACTCAGGAACAAACCGCTTGACACGCGTTCCTATAATCGGTACAGTGTTCCTATATGTAAAATAGTACGCGCGCCCCTCCTTCATGTCAATGAAAGAAAGGGGCTGTACGTACTTCCCCGAGGTCAAATCGAGCCGAAGTGGCGTCCTAGGGCGTGTTCACACTAATTGGATTTA
>NZ_JFJW01000052.1:0-775 GCF_000611125.1 Cupriavidus sp. SK-4 | reverse complement strand
ACCTCAGCACACAGAATTCCTGACACCTCCAAGACCCCGATCTCGGAAGCACGTAAGACGTCGACGCATCGGAGTGTGCCCCCCGATTATTCGCGATAAGCACAGGCAACCCCAGAATGCGCCGGCTGACCCTTTCCGCTCAACCATCTTGATTCCGCAGGCCGCGCATGTCGGCGTCCGGTAGTCGCCCCGAAACGCCTGCTTCAGCAACGTCGCTTGCTTGTACTGATCGAGTGCGCAGATCCGTTCCGCGATGCCCGCACCATCAAGTAATTGAATGCCCGCTCGCTCTGCCGACTCCTTTACCGGCCGCCCTACATAGCCTGACAACGACCAGAAAACGCCTCTACGCACCTTGTGTTCGTGCATGACACCGGCAAGTGCGCGGACCTGTTCCACCTTCACCGGCTTGCTCCATGCTTTGCATTGGACCACGGCCACGGGAACATCCAGGCCTGCCTTGTACAAGGTTGCATCGATGCCGCCATCGGGACCATGGGGGACGGTCTTGACCACGAACCCCATCGCCTCGTAGTACCCAACACAAAGCAGCTCAAATCGCTTCCACTCTAGCTGCTTGAGGGCATCCAGCGTCCAGCTGTTGATTTCTGGCTTCTCAGGTACGGAGGCTCTCTGCGCCGGCGGGCTAACGTCCTCCTTTGACCCAGCGGATTCACCGAAGTACCGGGGTGACATGGGGGCGACGATGGTCGGCTCGTGCGGGAGCGCCGACCCCTCATCGGAACTTCTTGCTGCCTGGCCCCCGCCCTACGCC
>NZ_JFJW01000051.1:32644-84863 GCF_000611125.1 Cupriavidus sp. SK-4 | reverse complement strand
AGCCACCAGGAGTTGTGTGTAATGAGGTGCGGTAACGCCGGCAGAGCTGGAAAGGGTATTGGAGAAATCAAAGCGGCTGAGCAATACGAATTACTACCCAAAGCAGGCGGGGCGATGAAATTCCTCTACTTCGTCATAGCTATTGCTCAGTCCGTGATTATTGCTGGGTCTGCGATATTGAGAAGACGGTCCTGGGGTGAACTGGACTTTCCCGCTAGTGATCCACATCGACCCTCTCTCTTGGACATCTCCGGGTACTTGTTCCTGCTATGGCTGGCGAGTATCGCGGTAGCAGCCATCCTTGCCATGCGTGACAAGCCGAATCGGTCACGGGTCTTCTTGCTCCTCGTGGTCTTGCTTCCGTTCCTTGAGTTTTGGGGCTGGTTTATCTACTCATTCTGATTGTGCCCATGATGCAAGCCGAACACGCACCAAGCTGTGAACTTCAGTTCCACACGAATCTGCACCTATACGCCCTGGTGGCGCCCGTCGCCTTACCGGGCCGGCATACCACAGAAGACAACGATTGCACGATGGTAACGGCGCGTATCGGCGGCCACCACGGAATCACCACATTCCTATCCCCGGTGGACGCCTGGCTGTATATCGGTGAGAACGAGCCAGGGCGAGGTGCGGCGCCGGTACGGTTCGACACCGTCAACACGCGCCACTATCTCGGAATGAATCAGGGAACGCTGACCGTATTCTGTAGTCCAGTCAATTCCGGTTACGCACATGAAGCCCCACCCTCTCCCGCAAGCGGGAGAGGGTGCAAGCACCCCGGCAGTGCGGGAGTCCATCGTACATGAACGGCTATGGGGCGGCGGTGAACGGTGCATTCGGAAATGGCAGAGGCGGGCAATCCAATTAGCGGCGATCATGCAGTCTGATCCTGTCCGCATCCCGAGCCACCATGCACGTCCATCTGCAGTCCCACATGCACGTCAGCCTGCAGCAGCTGTTGCTGGCCTTCCCGCTGTCGGTCTCTACGGCCCACGGCAGGCTGGTGCTCAGGCGCCGCGGCTATGAGCGCCTGCTGCTGCCGGGCCAGCATCTCACCATCGAACCGTTTGAAACCTTTGCGCTGCACCTGGATGGCAGCAGCACTCAGCCGGCCGCGTGCACCCTCGAAATCCAGCGCATGATTCCCGCAGCGCAACAGGAATGCCTGCACCACCGCATCTGCAAGCGGGTCTTCCTGCAACCCCATTACGCCTGGAATGCTGCGTTTATCGCGGAACGGCTGGGCATGTCCACGGCACAGTTGCGCCGCCTGCTGTTTTCGCAGGGCACGGCGCTGACCGACCTGTGCCGCACGCAACGGCTGATGCGGTTGCTGTTCGAGGTCATGGCCGGTGATGCCGGCATTGGCGAAGCCCGGCGGCGCGTCGGCTGGCCAGCCAGCAGTGATCTGGACTGCGCTTTCTACGACCGCTTCGGCTTATCGATGGAAGCTGCCAGCCGGTTGGCGGTAGCACGCGCAGCGCAGCGGCAGCGCTCGGTCGCCTGACTCGTTCCCAAAAATCTACCTGACGTTCGCAAGCTTCCGGGATCAGGTCCCGGATGCGAGGGTGCCGGCCCCTGCGAATTGCGCCCGCCAGAGTGTACTGAGCGCCGCGCTTTGCGAGATAATCCGCCCTTACGCTGCGGAATGATGTCATGCGCTTTGATCTGGTCGACCTGAAACTGTTCACGCATATTGCGGAGGCCCAGAGCCTGACCGGCGGTGCGCAACGCTCGCACCTGTCGCTAGCCGCGGCCAGCACGCGCATCAAGAACCTCGAGGAACACGTCGGCGTCAAGCTGCTGAGCCGCAGCAGCCAGGGCGTGAAGGTGACCGGGGCAGGCGAGACCCTGCTCGCCCATGCGCGCCGCGTGCTGCGCCAGCTGGAGCAACTGAGCGGCGATCTGCAGGAATATGCGGCGGGCGTGAAAGGCCATGTGCGCGTGTTCGCCAACACCACCGCGATGAGCGAGTTCCTGCCGGCGGTGCTGCGCAGTTACCTCGTCAGCCATCCGGACGTGACCATCGACATGCACGAGCGCCTGAGCCCGGATATCGTGCGCGCGGTGCAGGAGGGCATGGTGGATATCGGCATCATTGCCGGCAACGTGCGCACGGAAGGGCTGGAGGTGATGCCTTACCGGCGCGACCGCCTGGTGCTGGCCACCGCGCTGAGCCATCCGCTGGCCGAGCGCGGCAGCGTGGATTTCATCGATACGCTGGACTACGACTTCATCGGCCTGCCCGAGGCCAGCGCGATCCACAATTTCCTGTTGCGGGCCGCGACCGACCTGCAGCGCACGCTGCGCTGGCGCGTGCAGGTCAGCAACTTCGAGACCGCCTGCCGGATGATCGAGGCCAATGTCGGCGTCGGCGTGTTGCCGGAGACTACCGCCAGCCGCCATGCGAAGACGATGGCGCTGCGCATCGTCCAGCTCAACGATGAATGGGCCGAGCGCAAGCTGCAGATATGCGTGGCCGACCTCGGCGCCTTGCCGCTGTTTGCGCGCAAGCTGGTGGACCTGCTGGTCGAGGACGGCCTGGGGCGCCAGGACTGAGGGCGCCCGGCGGACTAGGCCTTGTCCGCCAGCATCTGCCGCAGCTGGTGCTTCAGCAGCTTGCCGCTGGCTGTGGTGGGGATCGAGGCCACGCGCAGGATCCGCTCCGGGCGCTTGTACGGCGACAGGCGGTCGACCAGGTAGTCGTGCAGCGCCTGCGCGTCGAATTTCTCGCCATCCCTGATCTCGACGAAGGCGATCACTTCCTCGTTGCCGTCCGCGGTGGGCTGCCCGATGACGGCCGACACGCGCACGGACGGATGCGTGTTGATGACCGATTCGACTTCGATCGGGTAGACATTGAAGCCCGAGCGGATGATCAGATCCTTGGTGCGGCCGACGATGAACAGCGCGCCGTCGGGGTCCAGCCGGCCGATGTCGCCGGTATTGAGCCAGCCGTCGGGCCGCAGGGCCTCGGCGCTCAGGTCCGGTGCGCGGTAGTAGCCGCGCATCACGCCGGGCCCCCTGATCCATAGCTCACCGGGTTCCCCCGGCGGCACCGGATTGCCTTCCGGCCCGACTACCCGCAGTTCTGCGCCTTCGACGATCTCGCCGGCCGAGCAATCGGTGCGCGGCCGGTCCATGCGGGTCACGAACAGCGACCCCGCATATTCGGTCATGCCGTAGCCATGGTGCAGCGGCTGGCCGAACATCGCCTCGACGTCGTGCTTGAGCGTCGGATCAAGCGGCCCGCCGCCGGTGTAGAGATAGCGCAGCCGCGGCGAAGGCTGCAGGGGCGTGCCCGTTGCCCGCACATGGGCGACGATGCGGTTGAACATCGTCGGCACGCCCTGCAGCAGCGTGATCGCACCCTGCCGGATCGCGGCGGCGACGTCTGCGGCATTGAAGCGCGCGCTCAGGTACAGGCTGGCGCCGGCCTGCAGGGTCGAGACCAGCAGCGTCCCCAGCCCGAACACATGCGACATCGGCATGACCGCATAGGCGCAGTCGTCTGCCTGCATGCGGCGCGACTCCACCGTGACGCGCGCAAAGTGCAGCAAGCCCCGGTGGGTCACCATCACGCCCTTGGGCTGTCCGGTGGTGCCGGAGGTGTAGATCAACGCGGCGACGTCACGCGCCAGTGCTTCGGGCTCGCGCTCGCCGGCCTCGTCGACAGCGCCTGCCATCAGCGGGCCGAGGCCGGCCGGGGCAATCTCCCTGGCCCGGTAGCGCACGCCGTGCCGCAGGGCATCGGGCGACACCGCGTGGGTGAACAGCATCAGGCGCGGCTGGCAGTGGGCGCGGATCACCTCGATTTCCCGCTCCGACAGGCGAGCGTTGACAACGACCGGCCACGCGCCCAGTTCCGACAAGGCGAACACCAGCGTGATCACCGCCAGGCAGTTCTCGGCCGTGATCAGCACCCGATCGCCGGTCCCGACGCCCTGCGCTTGCAGGTAGCGCTGCGCATCCTCGATGCCCGCCCACAGCTGCGCGTAGGTGGTGGTCCGGCCTTCCTCGAAGACTGCCACATGGCCGGGGGTCTCGGCAGCCCAGTGGCGAGGGATGTCGCTGATCCGTGGTGGGGTGTCTCGGTCCGGTGGCATCTCGCGGGAGTCCTTGTGCTGGAAAAACCGTTCGGCAAGGCGGGGGCCAGCCGAACGGCGCCAGTGTATGTGCGCCCGTTGCACGGTGCAATCGGTAATCCGCAAAGGCGGATTTCTTCTCTGCCGAAAGCCGCCTGGCCGCTTACACCACGCGCCTGGCGCGCAGTGCTTCCAGTTGCTGCGGGCTCAGCTTCAGGTACTCGCGCAGCACCTCGTCGGTGTGCTGGCCCAGCGCGGGCGGGGCATAGCGCAGCGTCGGGGGCGTCTCCGACAGACGCAGCGGGCTGGCCGCGGTGACCACCTGGTTCACTGGCTCGCCTGCGGGCGGCTGTGCTCCCGGATAGCGCTCTTGCTCGACGCGCAGGCCTCGGTGCAGCACATGGGGGTCGGCGTGGGCCTGGGCGATGTTGTTGATGGGGCCGCAAGGCACGGAATTGGCTTCCAGCAGCGTGACCCATTGCGCCGTGGAGCGGGTGCGCGTGAGCTCCATCATCATCGCGATCAGCGTCTTGCGGTTGTTGACGCGGCCGGTGTTGGTGGCATAACGCTCGTCGCGCGCCCAGTCCACGCCCGCGGCGTCGCAGAAGCGTGCGAACTGCCCGTCGTTGCCGATGGCCAGCAGCATATTGCCGTCGGCGGTCGGGAAGTCCTGGTAGGGCACCACGCTGGGGTGGATATTGCCCTGGCGCCGGGGCACGTCGCCTGCGTTCAGGAAGCCCGCGCCCTGGTTGGCCAGCACCGCCATCGCCACATCCAGCAGGGCGATGTCGATATGCTGGCCGCGGCCGGTGAAGTGGCGCGCCTCCAGCGCGCTCAGGATCGCGGTGGTGGCGTACATGCCGGTGAACAGGTCGATCACGGCTACGCCTACCTTCATAGGGCCGCCGCCGGGCTCGCCGTCGGCGTGGCCGGTGATGCTCATCAGGCCGCTCATGGCCTGGATCAGCAGGTCGTAGCCGGGCCGCGCCGCGTAGGGACCGGTGTGGCCAAACCCCGTGACCGAGCAGTAGATCAGGCGCGGGTTGAGCGCGCTCAGGCTGTCATAGTCCAGCCCGTAGCGCTTGAGGCCGCCGGTCTTGAAGTTCTCCACCACCACATCGCTCTGCCGGGCCAGTTCGCGGATCAGCTCCTGTCCCTCCGGCGTGGCCATGTCCACCGTGACCGAGCGCTTGTTGCGGTTGGCGGCGGTGAAATAGCAAGCCTGCCGGGTCGGTGCGCCGGCCTCGTCGGCGAGGAACGGAGGCCCCCAGTGGCGCGTATCGTCGCCTTCGCCGGGCTTTTCGATCTTGATCACGTCGGCGCCCATGTCCGCCAGGTTCTGGGTGGACCACGGCCCGGCCAGCACGCGCGAGAGGTCGAGCACGCGCAGGTGGCTCAGGGCGCCGGTGCGGGGGGAGGGGGGAGGAAGGCCAGTGGCCGGCGTAGCGGTGGAATCTGTCATGTCAGGTCAGGCGGTCTCAAGGCACGCTGCCCGTCCTGGGGACGGGCAGCGTTGCGCGTGGGCATGGGTCAGGCGTCCTGGAACGGGTTCCTAGGCGCCGCGGGCTTCACGGATCATGTTGCGCGCGATGATGACCTGCTGGATCTGCGTGGTGCCCTCATACAGGCGGAACAGGCGCACATCGCGGTAGAAGCGCTCGATGCCGAACTCGGAAATATAGCCGGAACCGCCGAGAATCTGTACCGCGCGGTCCGCCACGCGGCCCACCATCTCGGTGGCGAACATCTTGCAGCATGAGGCCTCCGTGGAGACGTTCCTGCCTTCGTCGCGGCGGCGCGCGGCATCGATCACCATGCATTCGGCGGCATAGAGCTCGGCCTGGCTGTCGGCCAGCATGGCCTGGATCAGCTGGAACTCGCAGATCGGCTGGCCGAACTGCTGGCGCTCCAGCGCGTAGTTCAGCGCGTCGCGCAGCACGCGCCTGGCCACCCCGACGCTGACCGCCGCAATGTGCAGCCGGCCCTTGTCGAGCACCTTCATCGCCGTCTTGAAGCCCTGGCCTTCCTTCAGGCCGATCAGGTTCTCGGCCGGTACGCGCACGTTGTCGAAGATCACGTCACAGGTGTGCGCGCCTTTCTGTCCCATCTTCACGTCGCGCTTGCCGAAGCTGATGCCCGGTGTCCTGGCATCGACGATAAATGCCGAGACGCCGGCCGAGCCCTTGATTTCAGGGTTGGTACGCGCCATCAGCGTGAACATGCCGGCCTGCGGCGCATTGGTGATAAAGCGCTTGGTGCCGTTGACCACGTAGTGGTCGCCATCCCTGACCGCGGTGGTGCGCAGCGAACCGGCGTCCGAGCCGGCTTCCGGTTCGGTCAGGGCAAACGAGGCCAGGATCTCGCCGGTGGCCAGGCGGGGCAGCCAGGCGGCCTGCTGCTCCGGCGTGCCGTCCATCAGGATGCCCTGCGAGCCGATGCCCACGGTGGTGCCCAGCAGCGAGCGGAAGGCCGGCGAGGTCTGGCACAGCTCCATGACCACGCGCACTTCCTCTTCCATGGTCAGCTCCAGGCCGCCAAAGCGCTCGGGGATGGTCATGCCGAACAGTCCCATCTCGCGCATGTCCTGCACGATGTCCTGCGGGATTTCGTCGGTCTCGGCGACCAGCGCCTCGGCGGGCACCAGGCGTTCGCGCACAAAGCGGCGCACGCTGTCGAGCAGGGCTTCGAGGATGTCGTTATCGCGGATCATGTCAGTTCTTCCTGGATGTCGGGTCGGTGTCGGTTCGCGGGTGGCGGGGCAGTCAGTCCAGCGTCACGCCCTTGAGCACGCTGGCCCACTGCGTGCGCTCGCGCGCGGCGGTGTTCACGACGTCCTGCGTGGTGCCGCTCCACTGTTCGTAGCCCAGCTCGGCATAGCGCTTCCTGAGCTCCGCGTCTTCCACGGCCTGCCGCACTGCCGCAGCCAGCTTCTGGGTCTGCTCAGGGGTTACGCCCTTGGGGGCGTAGATGGCGTACCAGCCGCCGGCTTCGTAGTCCTTGAGGCCGGCAATCCCGGATTCGCGGAAGGTGGGCACGCCGGGCAGCGATGCGCTGCGCTTGGGCGAGCCCACGGCGATGGGCTTGACCTTGCCGCTCTGCACATAGCCGCTGGCGGTGCTGATGATGTCGAACATCACGTCGATCTGGCCGCCGATGGTATCGGTCATGGCGGGGGCATTGCCCTTGTACGGAATATGGTTCAGCTCGACCTGCGCCTGCCGGGCGAACAGGGCCATGGCGACATGGTTGGAGCTGCCCACGCCCGAGGAGCCGTAGCTGAGCTTGCCGGGATGCGCCTTGGCGTAGGCAACCAGGTCCTGGGTGCCCTTGAACGGCTCCTTGACGTTGGCCACCAGCATGTTGTAGTAGCGCGCCACCGGTGCCACCGGGGTGAGGTCCTTCGCCGGGTCGTACGGCAGGCTCTTCATGATGTTGGGCGCGACCGTCAGCGCCGCGCTGGCGGCGAACCACAGCGTGGCGCCATCGGGCTTGGCGCGGACCACTTCATAGCCGGCCAGCGTGGCATTGGCGCCGGGCTTGTTGTCGACGATGACGTTGGCGTTGAGCGCCTTGCCCAACGCCACCGCAAACAGGCGCGCGGCCTGGTCGGCGGGGCCGCCGGCCGCATAGCCGACCACAAGGCGCACCGGCTGGCCGTTGGGCTGCGCCGAGGCAGGGGGAGTGGCCAGGGTTGCGCCGCACAGGGCCAGGGCGGCCAGCATGGCGTGGCGGCGTGAGGTGGAAATCAAGATACTTCTCCTACGTAAAGCAAAGAGCCGATGGCAAAAGCCGAAAAGCAAAAGGCAGGCGAGCCCCCGCCGTCGCGCACGGGGGCTGTAACGGTGAATGAAGTGGGTTTTCTCAGTAGCGTTCGAAGACCGCGGCAATACCCTGGCCGCCGCCGATGCACATGGTTTCCAGGCCATAGCGGCCGCCGCGGCGCTGCAGTTCGTGCAGCAGCGTGGCCAGGATGCGCACGCCGGTGGCGCCGATCGGATGGCCCAGCGAGATGCCCGAGCCGTTCACGTTCAGCTTCTGCTCGATCGCGTCCTGGTCATGCCATTCCCAGCCCTTGAGCACCGCCAGCACCTGGCAGGCGAAGGCTTCGTTCAGCTCGACCAGGTCCATCTGGTCCAGCGTCAGGTTCAGGCGCGCCAGCAGCTTCTTCACCGCGGGCACCGGGCCGATGCCCATGTGCGAGGGCTCGCAGCCAGCGGCCGCCCAGCCCACCAGCGAGGCCATGGGGGTGAGGCCCAGTTCGGCCAGCTTGTCTTCGGCCACGATCAGGCAGGCGGCCGAGGCGTCGTTCTGCTGGCTGGCGTTGCCGGCGGTGACGGTACCGTTCGGCATCAGCGTGCGCAGCTTGCCCAGGCTTTCACGGGTGGTTTCCGGGCGGAAGCCTTCGTCGCGCGCGAACCGCACCGGATCGCCCTTGCGCTGGGGCACCTGCACGGGCACGACCTCGGCATCGAAGCGGCCGGCCTCCCAGGCTGCCGCGGCGCGTGCGTGGCTGCGGGCGGCGAAGACATCGGCCGCATCGCGGCTGATGTCGTAGTCGCGCGCCAGGTTCTCGGCGGTCTCGATCATCCCGGAGATCTTGCCGAAGCGCTCGACCGGCTGGGAGCGTTCACGGCCGCGGTCGAGGCGGTCGAAGAAGCGCACATTGCCCGAGCGCGCGCCCCAGCGCATGTCGGTGGTGTAGTACTCGATATTGCTCATGCTCTCGACGCCGCCCGCGATCACCACGTCGGCGGCGCCGCTTTGCACCATCATCGAGGCCGTGACGATGGCCTGCAGGCCGCCGCCGCAGCGGCGGTCCAGCTGCATGCCCGGCACCTCGACCGGCAGGCCGGCCTGCAGCGCGGCCCAGCGGCCGACGCAGGGCACTTCGCTGTTGGCGTAGGACTGGGCAAAGACCACGTCATCGATACGCGCGGGATCGATGCCGCTGCGTTCCACCACGGCGCGCACGGCGGTGGCGGCCAGTTCCTCCACGGGCACCGGGCGCAGGCTGCCGCCGAAGGTGCCGACGGGCGTGCGGAGGGGAGTGACGATTGCAGCTCTGCGCATGGAAGTCTCCTTGGAACTCTGTGTTGGGGTAAGCAAATAAGTCAGTTGGCCAGCGTGTGCCCGGGAAGGGCGACGAAGACCGCGCCGCACTGGCGCAGCAGGGCGTGGGCCTGGCGTTCCAGGTCCTCGCGGTGTTCGGGGGCGGCAATGTCCAGCATGCGGCGCACGCGCTGCGACAGTGTCTGGCCGCGCAGGTCGGCCACGCCGTGTTCGGTGACGATCAGGCCCGCGTCCGAGCGGGGCGTGCTGACCGGGCCGGACAACTGCGCCACGATGCGGCTCGCGCCCTTGGCGGTTGCCGGCAGCGCGACGATGGGCAGGCCGCCGCGGCTGCGCGCGGCGCCACGCAGGAAGTCCACTGCACCGCCGACGGCGCCGACATAGACGCCGGCGGCGACTTCGGCGTTCACCTGGCCGGTGAGGTCGACCTCGATGGCGGAGTTGATGGCGGTCAGCTTGTCGACGCTGGCCAGGACCTCGGGGTGATGGGTATAGGCGGTCTCGCGCAGCTGCAGCTGCGGATTGCGGTGGGCCCAGCGCCGCAGCCGTTCGCTGCCCATCAGGATGCCGGCAATGCCCACGCCCGTATCGATGCTCTTGCGTGCGTTGGTCAGCACCCCGGCTTCGGCCAGCGCCGCAATGCCGTCGCCGATCGCGCCACTGTGCAGCCCCAGGTCGCGGTGACCATGCAGCGCAGCCACCACGGCCTCAGGCAGGTTGCCTATGCCCATCTGCAGGGTGGCGCCATCCTCCACCCAGCCGGCGATGTGGCGGGCGATGGCCTGTTCGGCCGGGCCGGGCGCGCTGCGGTCAAGGCTGATCGGCGGGTGCAGCGCTTCGACCTGCAGGTCGATGTCGTCCGCGCTCAGGTAGCAGCTGCCGTGGGTCCACGGCACCTCCGGGTTTACCTCGGCGATGATGACGCGGGCGCGGTCGAGCGCCGCGGGGAGGTATTCATGCACCAGCCCCAGGCTGTGGCGCCCCTGCTCGTCTGCGGGCGAGACCTGCACCAGCGCCACGTCCGCCCGCAGCGTGCCCTGGCGGATCAGCCCGGGCAGGTGCGAATAGTGGCTGGGCACGATGTCCAGCACGCCGGCCCTGGCCAGTTGCCGGTGCGGGCCGCTGGCGGCGTAGCCGAAGAAGTCGAGCACGTCGGCCTGGGCCGGCTGCAGGGTGTCTGACTGCCCGATGCCGACAAAGACACTGAGCCGTCCGCCCTGGGCGATGGCGTGGCGGTGCTCCACCAGCGCGCGCGTCAGCGTCAGCGGCTCGGCGGTGGCCTGCCCCCACCAGATATGGTCTCCGGGGCGGATCAGGGCTTGCAGGCGGGAGGCGAGGGTGTGCATGTCCACGGGGCAGCGGTCAGTCGGCGCATGCGCCAGATAGCCCGGAGCATGTCTCCAAAGCGTGGTTTGCGCTATTTGACAATGCCAATGGTGGACTTTGGCGAAAGCGAAAGGACTTGGCCGTCGCCGGGACTTAACCGCGGTGGAAGGCGCGCTTTCGGAAAGGCTGATTGTCCACGCGGCCGAACGCCGCGAACATTGCGGTCATCACAAGGAGGCGGCCGTCCGCCAGAGACCGAACGCAAGCCAAGCGCCATGATCGAACAGACCCAATCGAACAACTTCCAAGAAATCCGCGACGCCATCCGCGCGCTTTGCGCCGAGTTTCCCGATGAGTACTTCCGCAAGGTGGACGAGCAGCGCGCCTATCCCGAGGCCTTCGTCAATGCGCTGACCGCGGCGGGCTGGCTGGCGGCGCTGATCCCGCAGGAGTACGGTGGTTCCGGCCTGGGCCTGACCGAAGCCTCGGTCATCATGGAAGAGATCAACCGCTGCGGCGGCAACTCCGGCGCCTGCCACGGCCAGATGTACAACATGGGCACGTTGCTGCGGCACGGCTCCAAGGCGCAGAAGGAAAAGTACCTGCCGAAGATTGCCTCGGGGGAATGGCGCCTGCAGTCCATGGGCGTGACCGAGCCCACCACCGGCACGGACACCACCAAGATCAAGACCTCGGCGGTCAAGAAGGACGGACGCTACGTCATCAACGGCCAGAAGGTCTGGATCAGCCGCGTCCAGCACAGCGACTTCATGATCCTGCTGGCGCGCACCACGCCGCTGGCCGAGGTGAAGAAGAAGAGCGAGGGGATGTCCATCTTCATGGTGGACCTGCACGAGGCGCAGAAGAAGGGCCTGACCGTGCGCCCGATCCCCAATATGGTCAACCACGAGACCAATGAACTGTTCTTCGAGGACCTGGAAATCCCCGAGGAAAACCTGATCGGTGAAGAGGGCAAGGGCTTCAAGTACATCCTCGACGGCCTGAACGCCGAGCGCACGCTGATTGCGGCCGAGTGCATCGGCGACGGCTATTGGTTCATCGACCGCGTGACCAAGTACGTCAAGGAACGCGAGGTCTTCGGCCGCCCCATCGGCCAGAACCAGGGCGTGCAGTTCCCGATCGCCGAGACCTTTATCGAGCTGGAAGCGGCGAACCTGATGCGCTGGAAAGCTTGCGAACTGTTTGACAAGCACGAGCCCATGGGGGCCCAGGCCAACATGGCCAAGTACCTGGCGGCCAAGGCCAGCTGGGAGGCCGGCAACGCCTGCCTGCAGTTCCACGGTGGCTTCGGCTTTGCCTGCGAATACGACGTGGAGCGCAAGTTCCGGGAAACGCGGCTGTACCAGGTGGCACCGATCTCCACCAACCTGATCTACTCTTTCGTCGCCGAACACGTCCTGGGCCTGCCGCGCTCATTCTGAGCGATGGACGGCGCGCCAGCCCCAACGCTCAAGGGGCTGGCCGGATGGAACCCCGGCAGCAACGGCGCCGGGGGTTCCGCTTCGCCCCAGGCCCCCGAATTTCCCTCCCTGCCTCCTCTCTTCGTCCGCGCAGCCGGATCCAGGCCGACCCTCAGATCGGAAACTGCGTCGTCGACAGCACCTGCTTGAGCACCATGAACGAGCGAATCTGCCGCACGCCCGGCAGGTAGAGCAACTGCTCCGCGTGGAGGCGGTTGAAGCTCTCGCTGTCCTTCGTCCTGAGCATCATGATGTAGTCGAACTCGCCGGTGACTTCATGGCATTCCATACAGCCTGATACCTTCTGCGCCGCTTTCTCAAAGGCGGCGAACGATTCGGGCGTGGACCTGTCCAGCACGACCCCGATGATGACCAGCATCCCCGCGTCCAGGGGAGCCGGGTTAAGCAGCGCCACGACGCCGCGGATCAGGCCATCCGCTTTCAGGCGTTCCACGCGGCGCAGGCATGCGGGCGGGCTGAGGCTGACCTTGGCCGCTAGGGCCAGGTTGGAGATGGACGCATCGCGCTGCAAGGCGCGGAGGATGGCCTTGTCCGTGCGATCCAGCACCGGCGCGGGCTGCGGGGAGGTCTCGGATTTCGTACGAAATTTTATTCTGGATGTGGCCATTTTTACGGAATAAAGAGAATTTCGTGGTGCTTCCGGCCTTTTTATCGTGCAAGAAGTCGCAGATCTTTGCAAGCACCTTTCGTCTCAGTCTTCTTATGATGATTCCAGATGCGGCGTCGCGCCCTCCATGCGAATGCCGGGCTTTGCGGCTGCCGCGCACCCGCATGCCAACCACAACCTGGAGCCAGTCATGAACCTGAAGCAATTTCCGCGTCATTCCCTGACCTTCGGCCCGACGCCGATCCATCCGCTATCGCGGCTGAGCGAAAGCCTGGGTGGCAAGGTCGAGCTCTATGCCAAGCGCGAGGACTGCAACAGCGGGCTTGCCTTTGGCGGCAACAAGACGCGCAAGCTCGAATACGTCATTCCCGACGTGCTGGCGCAGGGCGCCGATACGCTGGTCTCGATCGGCGGGATCCAGTCGAACCACACGCGCCAGGTTGCCGCCATCGCGGCGCACCTGGGGCTGAAGTGCGTGCTGGTGCAGGAGAACTGGGTCAACTACTCCGACGCGGTCTATGACCGCGTGGGCAACATCCAGATGTCGCGCATCATGGGGGCCGACGTGCGCCTGGCCAGCGAAGGGTTCGACATCGGTATTCGCCCCAGCTGGGAAGAAGCCATGGAGAGCGTGCGCAAGGCGGGCGGCAAGCCCTACCCGATTCCGGCAGGCTGCTCGGAGCATCCGCTCGGCGGTCTCGGTTATGTAGGGTTCGCGGAGGAAGTGCGGGAGCAGGAAGCCGGACTCGGCTTCAGGTTCGACTACATCGTCGTCTGCTCGGTCACCGGCAGCACCCAGGCGGGCATGGTGGTGGGATTCGCTGCCGACGGTCGCGCGGACCGGGTCATCGGCATTGATGCCTCGGCGAAGCCGGAACCGACGCGCGCGCAGATCCTGCGCATCGCACGCCATACCGCGGAGCTGGTCGACCTCGGCCGCGACATCACTGAAGCGGACGTGGTGCTGGACACCCGCTATGGCGGCCCCGAATACGGCCTGCCTTCGGCGGGCACCCTGGAAGCCATCCGCCTCAGCGCTCGGCTGGAGGGCATGATGACCGACCCGGTCTACGAGGGCAAGTCCATGCAGGGCATGATCGACATGGTCCGTCGCGGCGAGTTTCCGCAAGGATCGAGAGTCCTCTTCGCACACCTGGGCGGGGTACCGGCACTGAATGCCTACAGCTTCCTCTTCAAGGACGGGTGAGTCCGTGCGCCGGATTCCCCCGATGCCCGGCTAATTGCCATCGGCCGCCTGCGCGCCGGCCCCAAAGCGCAGGCGCAGGCTCCGGTTGGCATCCTGCAGCGAACCGTCCGCCGCTTCCACCACGCGGTGCAGGTAGTCTTCGCTGGCGTCGAGCAGTGCCCCATACAGGGTGTGGCACAAGCCGCGCGCGGTGCGGCCGGGCCAGTCCTGCGGCAGCATCGCTTCGGGCAGGTTGGGGTCGCGCAGCAGCACGCGCCGGTATTCGTGCACCAGCAGCGTCCGCACGAAGAAGGCATCGGCCGGAGCAAGCCCGGCGGCCTCTTCGGCCAGCGGCGTAAAGCGGCGCAGCAGTGCCTGCCAGGCAGCGGCCACGTCGCCGAGCTTGAAGGTCTGGTGCATCAGCGCCTGCAGTGGCCGGATGGAAAACGCCTCAAGGCTGCTCGCCTCCATCACCGCCACATCGTCCTGCGCGCGTGCGGCCTGGACGATTTCGCGCAGCGAGGCGAGGTCTGCATTGGGGTGGGCCATCACCCCTGGCGCAATGGCGCCGAAGCCCTCCCACAGCAATTCCCGCTTCAGCTTCTGCCGGACCGTGGCGCGTACGTCACCGCGCACCATCACCAGGGTCCAGCGGCCATCCCATTCGGATGCCTCGCCCGCATAGATGCGCTTGCCGGCGTGCAGTACACGCTGCAAACCGGCTTCTGACAGCCCGTAGTAGCTGCGCCGCCCGATCCTGGTCGCGGCCAGCCAGTCGTCGGCGGTCAGGCGGAAGGTGGCGGTTCGCACCAGCCGGTCATTGATGCCGAACGGCGCCGCCAGCCGGATCAGGCTGCCCAGCCAGATTGCCTGCGGCCGCGGCGCCACCACATCGCCGAACAAGGTCAGCAGCATGGAATTGGCGCCCAGCTTCAGCCCGCGTGCCAGCCGCGCCACGCGGGGAGAAACCGGATCTGTGCCTGGCGTCGCCATCGGCCTGCTCCCTGAAGTGATACACAAATGCAGATTGATTGAATCAAAGTGTATCACTACCATCCGTTGCAACTGACGATGTTGATGCAGGTCAAGACCCCGATTCAGAGCAACCAAGAGCGGAGCAAAGGATGTACGCACAGCTGGTGGAGACAGGAGCGACGAGGCTTCGCGCCATGGAAGAAATGGAGCCGCAGGAACGCGAGTTCCAGGCGCGCGTCGATGCCGGGATCAAGATCGAGGCCAAGGACTGGATGCCCGAGGCCTATCGCAAGACCCTGGTCCGCCAGATCTCGCAGCATGCGCATTCGGAGATCGTGGGCCAGCTGCCGGAAGGCAACTGGGTCACCCGCGCGCCGACGCTGGAGCGCAAGGCAGTCTTGCTGGCCAAGATCCAGGACGAGGCTGGCCATGGCCTGTATCTCTACAGCGCGGCCGAGACGCTGGGCGTGTCGCGCGACCAGATGCTGGGCGACCTGCACACCGGCAAGGCCAAGTATTCCAGCATCTTCAACTACCCGACGCTGAGCTGGGCCGATATCGGCATGATCGGCTGGCTGGTCGACGGCTCGGCCATCATCAACCAGGTGCCGCTGTGCCGCTGTTCGTTCGGCCCGTATGCGCGCGCCATGGTGCGCGTGTGCAAGGAAGAGTCGTTCCACCAGCGCCAGGGCTACGACATCCTGCTGTCACTGTGCAACGGCACCCCCGAGCAGAAGCAGATGGCGCAGGACGCGCTCAACCGCTGGTGGTGGCCGGCGCTGATGATGTTCGGCCCGTCCGACGGCGATTCGCCCAACAGCGCGCAATCCATGCAATGGCGCATCAAGCTGTTCTCCAATGACGAGCTGCGCCAGAAGATGGTCGACCAGACCGTGCCGCAGGCCGAGTACCTGGGTTTGACCATTCCCGATCCCGAGCTGAAGTGGAACGAGGAGCGCGGCCACTATGACTTCGGCGAGATCGACTGGTCCGAGTTCTACAACGTCATCCAGGGCAACGGCCCCTGCAACCGCGACCGCCTGCGCACCCGCGTCAAGGCCTGGGAAGAGGGCGCGTGGTTCCGCGACGCCCTGGTGACCCACGCCGACAAGCAGGCCCAGCGCGCCGCCGCCTGACGCCGCGGCGCCCGGCACCGCCATCCATCCAACGCAATGACACAGGAGGTTGCCATGAAAGAGTGGCCGCTTTGGGAGATCTTTATCCGCAGCCAGCACGGCCTAGCCCACAAGCACGTGGGCAGCCTGCACGCGCCCGACGGCGAAATGGCGATCAACAACGCGCGTGACGTCTATACGCGCCGCAACGAGGGCGTCAGCGTCTGGGTGGTGAAGGCCGGTGATGTCGTCGCCAGCAGCCCCGGCGACAAGGGCCCGCTGTTCGAGCCGGCCAACAGCAAGGTCTACCGCCATCCGACGTTCTTCCCGATGCCGGAAGCCGTCAAGCACATCTGATACGGGCCCGCATGATGGACAACCACAAGCTCCAATACCTGCTGCGCCTCGGCGACTCCACGCTGGTCCTCGGCCAGCGCCTGTCGGAATGGTGCGGCCGCGGCCCGGCGCTGGAAGAAGACATCGCGCTGACCAATGTCGCGCTCGACCTGATCGGCCAGACCCGGCTGTGGCTGGGCTACGCCGCGGAAGTGGAGGGCGCCGGCCGCAGCGCCGACCAGCTGGCCTACCTGCGCGACGCGCACCAGTTCCGCAACCTGCTGCTGGCGGAGCAGCCCAACGGCAGCTATGCCGATACGCTGGCGCGGCAGTTCCTGTTCGACACCTGGCACTACTTCCTGCTCGATGGCCTGCAGCGCTCGACCGATGCCCGCATTGCCGAGATCGCCGCCAAGTCGCTCAAGGAAGTGACCTACCACGTGCGCCGCAGCGCCGACCTGGTGGTGCGCCTGGGCGACGGCAGCGAAGAGAGCCACCGCCGCATGCGGGATGCCTTTGACGACCTGTGGATGTTCAGCGGTGAGCTGTTCGAGTCCGACGCGGGCGACGCCGCGCTGGTGCAGGACGGCGTGGTGCCCGATCCCGCATCACTGGCCGCACCGTGGCAGCGCCACGTGGCAGCGGTGCTGGAAGAAGCCACGCTGCGGCTGCCTGCCGGGACGTGGTCGCAGAGCGGCGGCCGCCCCGGCCGCCATACCGAACACCTCGGCTACCTGCTGGCCGAAATGCAGTTCCTGCAGCGCGCCTATCCGGGCGCCAGCTGGTGAACGCCATGACTGCGCAAGCGATCGCACGCCCGGCCATCGGGCAGGTCTGGACCTGGCTCGATACGGTGCCCGATCCCGAGATCCCGGTGATCTCCGTGGTGGATCTCGGCATCGTGCGCGACGTGGCATGGGAGGACGACGCCTGCGTCGTCACCATCACCCCGACGTACTCCGGCTGCCCGGCCATGACGGTGATCCGGGAGGAGATCGAGCGCACGCTGGCCGCGCAGGGCATCGCCAGCGTGCGTGTGCGCACGCAACTGGCGCCGGCCTGGACCACCGACTGGATGACGCCGCGCGGCAAGGCCAGCCTGGGTGGCTACGGCATTGCGCCGCCGGCCCAGCAGGTGATCGACATCAGCGGCATCAGCCGCAAGGCGGCGCCTGCGCTGGTGGTGGCCTGCCCGCACTGCGGCTCGCGGCACACGCGGCTGGTCAGCCAGTTCGGCTCGACCGCCTGCAAGGCCCTGTACCGCTGCGGCGACTGCAAGGAACCGTTCGATTACTTCAAGGCGCACTGAGCCTGACCGGGGTAGTGAGATGAGCAAATTCCATGAACTGACCGTGGCCTCGGTCACCCGCGAAACCCGGGATGCCGTGGCCGTGACCTTTGCCGTGCCGGATGAACTGGCCGACACCTACCGCTACATCCAGGGCCAGCACCTGACGCTGCGCACCGGCATCGGCGGCGAGGACGTGCGCCGCTCGTACTCGATCTGCTCGGCGGTGCAGGACGCGCAGCTGCGCGTGGCGATCAAGCGCGTCGACGGCGGCCTGTTCTCCAACTGGGCCAACGAGCAACTGCAGCCCGGCATGAAGCTGGAGGTGATGCCGCCATCCGGCCACTTCCACGTGCCGCTGTCCGCCACGCAGGCGAGACACTACGTGGCCTTCGCCGCCGGCAGCGGCATCACGCCGATGCTGTCGATCATCAAGACCACGCTGCAAGCCGAGCCGGAAAGCCGCTTCACGCTGTTCTACGGCAACCGCGCCTCGTCGTCGGTGCTGTTCAAGGAAGAGCTGGAAGACCTGAAGGACACCTACCTGCAGCGCTTCAACCTGGTGTTCGTGCTCAGCCGCGAGCAGCTTGACATTGACCTCTTCAACGGCCGCATCGATGGCGAAAAGGTCAATGCCTTGCTCAAGCACTGGGTCAAGCCGCAGGACATCGACATCGCCTTTATCTGCGGCCCGCATTCGATGATGGAAGAGGTGTCGCAGGCGTTGCTCGACAACGGCGTGGACAAGGCCCGCATCAAGCGCGAGCTGTTTGCCACCAGCATTCCCGCGGCCCGCCCGGCGGCGCATGCGCACAAGCAGGTGGGTCTGCAGCAGTGCGAGGTCACGGTGATCCAGGACGGCCGCACGCGCTCCTTCACGCTGGAGAAGAACAAGGAGACCGTGCTGGATGCCGCGCTGGCGCAAGGCATCGAGCTGCCTTACTCATGCAAGGGCGGGGTCTGCTCGACCTGCCGCTGCAAGCGCATCGAAGGCGAGGTCGACATGGACGTCAACTTTGCGCTGGAGGATTACGAAGTCGCGCGCGGCTTCATCCTCAGCTGCCAGAGCTACGCCGTCAGCGACAAGCTGGTGATCGACTTCGACCAGGAAACCTGAGGCGTTTCCTGCTGCCATCCCGACCCATACACAAACCATTCTGCCCCCGGAGCAAGCCGTGTCCCATCTGTTTTTTGAACGCCACCAGGCGCTGCTGGAACAAGCCACCCAAGCCATTGCCGAGCGCGGCTACTGGAGCCCGTTCACCGAAATGCCGAGCCCCAGGGTCTACGGCGAAACCGCCAACGCCGACGGCAAGGCTGCCTTCGAGGCCCGCCTGAACCGCCCGTTCGCGCTGTCGCAGCCGGGCACGGTCGGCCAGGCCGGCAAGGAAGTCTCGCCGTACGGCGCGGAACTGGGTGTCACCTATCCGAAGCCCGACCTCGACCAGCTCTTTGCCGGCGTGGCCGAAGGCATGCCGGCCTGGCGCAAGGCCGGGCCGGAAGCCTGGGTCGGCGTTTCGCTGGAAATCCTGCAGCGCCTGAACCGCCGCAGCTTCGAGATCGCCTACGCGGTGATGCACACCACCGGCCAGGCCTTCATGATGGCCTTCCAGGCCGGCGGCCCGCACGCGCAGGACCGCGGGCTGGAAGCGGTGGCCTACGCCTGGGACGAGATGCGCCGCATCCCGAAGCAGGCGATCTGGGAGAAGCCGCAGGGCAAGAACGAGCCGCTGCGCATGGAGAAGCGCTACAGCGTGGTGCCGCGCGGCGTGGGCCTGGTGATCGGCTGCTGCACCTTCCCGACCTGGAACGGCTATCCCGGCCTGTTCGCCAGCCTGGCGACCGGCAACGCAGTGGTGGTCAAGCCGCACCCGGGCGCGATCCTGCCGCTGGCGATCACCGTCGAGGTGGCGCGCGAGGTGCTGCAGGAAGCCGGCTTCGACCCGAACCTGGTCACGCTGGTGGCCAACGACCCGACCGAGCGCATGGCCTCGACGCTGGCACTGCGCCCGGAAGTGCGCCTGATCGACTTCACCGGCAGCAGCGCCAATGGCGAATGGCTGGAGCGCAATGCGCACCAGGCCCAGGTCTATACCGAGAAGGCCGGCGTCAACCAGATCGTGATCGACTCCACCAGCGACTTCAAGGGCATGGTGCGCAATATCGCGTTCTCGCTGGCGCTGTACTCGGGCCAGATGTGCACGGCACCGCAGAACATCTATGTGCCGAAGGGCGGCATCGACACGCCGGAAGGGCACCTCAGCTTCGACCAGGTGGCCGCGGCGATCGGGGAGGGCGTAGTCAGGCTCACCAGCGATGCGGCCAAGGCGGTGGAACTGCTGGGCGCGATCCAGAACGACATGGTGGTGCAGCGCATCGAATCGTCGCGCGCGCTGGGCGAGATCGTCGCCGACAGCCGCGCGCTGGAGCACCCGGAGTTCCCCGGCGCGCGTATCCGCACGCCGCTGGTGCTCAAGGTGGACGCCAGCGACGAGGGCAAGATCATGCAGGAGCTGTTTGGCCCGATCTCCTTCATCGTCGCCACCGACAACACCGCGCACAGCATCGCGCTGGCGCATCGCGGTGCGAAGGAACATGGCGCACTGACGTTGTCGGCATACACCACCGATGCCGGCGTGTCCGAGGGCATCCGCGAAGCCGCCGAGGACGCGGGCGTGGCCCTGTCGCTGAACCTGACCGGGGGCGTGTTCGTCAACCAGTCGGCCGCGTTCAGCGACTTCCATGCCACCGGCGCCAACCCGGCAGCCAATGCCTCGCTGTCGGATGCGGCCTTCGTCGCCAACCGCTTCCGCGTGGTGCAGAGCCGTTCCCATATCTGATGCACTAACTAGCAGTCGCAGTACCCGGCGCCGGCCCCCAAATACGTATGCGGCGCAATCATAACGATGATGGAGTAGACAATGGTTCAACGCATCCCTAACCCCAACGAGCTGGAGCCGATCGAGCGCGCCAGCCGCGACGAACTGCAGGCGCTGCAGCTGGAACGGCTGAAATGGAGCGTGCGCCATGCCTACGACAACGTGCCGCACTACCGCAAGGCCTTCCATGCGGCCGGGGTGCATCCGGACGACCTGCAGTCGCTGTCAGACCTGTCGAAATTCCCGTTCCTGACCAAGCAGGACCTGCGCGACAATTATCCCTTCGGCATGTTCGCGGTGCCGCGCGAGAAGGTGGCGCGCGTGCATGCGTCGAGCGGCACCACGGGCAAGCCGACCGTGGTCGGCTATACCGCGAAGGATATCGATACCTGGGCCAGCGTGGTGGCGCGCTCCATCCGCGCCGCCGGCGGCCGCGCCGGCGACCTGGTCCATGTCAGCTATGGCTATGGCCTGTTCACGGGCGGCCTGGGCGCCCACTATGGCGCCGAGAAGGCCGGCTGCACGGTGATCCCCATGTCCGGCGGACAGACCGAGAAACAGGTACAGCTGATCCGCGAGTTCGAGCCCAACATCATCATGGTGACGCCGTCGTACATGCTGAACCTGATCGAGGAGATGGAGCGCCAGGGCATGGATCCGTCGGAAAGCTCGCTCAAGGTCGGCATCTTCGGCGCCGAGCCGTGGACGGATGCGATGCGCGCCGAGATCGAGGCCCGCGCCGGCATCGACGCAGTGGACATCTACGGCCTGTCTGAAGTCATGGGGCCGGGTGTCGCATGCGAATGCATCGAGAGCAAGGACGGCCCGGTGATCTGGGAAGACCACTTCTACGCCGAGATCATCGACCCGGTGACCGGCGAGGTGCTGCCGGATGGCGAAGAGGGCGAACTGGTGTTCACGTCGCTCACCAAGGAAGCGCTGCCGGTGATCCGCTACCGCACGCGCGACCTGACGCGCCTTCTGCCGCCCACCTCGCGTTCGATGCGCCGCATCGGCAAGATCACCGGCCGCTCGGACGACATGCTGATCATCCGCGGCGTCAATGTGTTCCCGTCGCAGATCGAGGAGCTGATCCTGAAGACGCCGGCCCTGGCGCCGCAGTACCAGCTGGTGGTGACCCGCGACGGCCACCTGGACAAGCTGGAAGTGCGCGTCGAAGCGCGGCGTGGACGTTCGGCCCCGCTCTGCGCCGACGACCGCGCGACGCTGGAGCGCGGGCTGAAGGAGCAGATCAAGACCTATGTGGGCGTGACCACGCGCGTGCAGGTGGTGGATGCGGACGGCATCGAGCGCACCACTGTCGGCAAGGCGCGGCGGGTGCTCGATATGCGGCCGAAGGTCACGCACGAGCAGTCGGTCGGGGCGATCTGAACGTATCGCATGAACTGACAAGCCGCTGCATGTGTGCTCCCTCTCCCGCTTGCGGGAGAGGGTTGGGGTGAGGGCGGAGGCTTCAACGGGCGCTATGCTGGATAAAACCAAAGGCCCCGCTTGATTTGGATCCTAGCTAAACCACCCCTCACCCCGGCCCTCTCCTCATGCGGGGAGAGGGAGCACATCGCCGGAAGAGTTTAAGCCTCAACGAATCATCCATCGATGGCGCTCACCCAGAGGCGCCACGCCCACCCCTGCGCCAAAGGAGACCCCCATGGACGCGCGACAACTGGAAATCATCCAGAACCACCCCGATTTCATCCGGCTGATCAACGGGCGGACCCGCCTGGGCTGGTCGCTGACGCTGGTCATGCTGGCGATCTACTTCGGCTTTATCCTGCTGCTGGCATTCTCGCCGGCCACGCTCGGCACACCGCTCGGCGCGGGTGTGATGACCGTGGGCATTCCCGTCGGCGTGGCGGTGATCGTCGCGGCCGTGCTGCTGACCGGGATCTACGTGTACCGGGCCAACCGCGACCTGGACCCGCTCAACGAACGCGTGCGCAAGGAGTGCCAGGCATGAAGCCCGCCAACCGTTACCTGTGCGCGGCCCTGCTCGGGCTTGCCAGCATGGCCGCCTCGGCGGCACCCGCAATCCAGGGCGATGCCGCGCCGCGGCCGCTGAACTGGAGCGCCATCGTGATGTTCCTGCTGTTCGTGCTGTTCACGCTCGGCATTACACGCTGGGCCGCGCGCCGCACGCGCTCGGCATCAGACTTCTATGCCGCCGGGGGCGGGCTGAGCGGCTTCCAGAACGGCCTGGCAATTGCCGGCGACATGGTCTCGGCGGCCTCTTTCCTCGGCATCTCCGCGATGATGTTCGACAAGGGCTACGACGGGCTGATCTACGCGCTGGGCGTGGTGGCCGGCTGGCCGATCATCCTGTTCATCGTCGCCGAACGGCTGCGCAACCTTGGCCGCTATACCTTTGCCGACGTGGTGTCATACCGGCTGGCGCAGAAGCCGGTGCGGATCACCGCCGCCTGCGGCACGCTGACGGTGGTGATCATGTACCTGGTGGCGCAGATGGTCGGCGCCGGCAAGCTGATTGAGTTGCTGTTCGGCACCAGCTATGAGTCCGCCGTGGTGATCGTCGGCCTGCTGATGGTGCTGTATGTGATGTTCGGCGGCATGCTGGCCACCACCTGGGTGCAGATCATCAAGGCCGCGCTGCTGCTGGGCGGCGTGACCTTCATGGCCGTGATGGTGCTGGCGTACTTCGGCTTCAGCCCGGAAGCCATGTTCGCCGGTGCGGCCAAGGTGCATGACAAGGGGCTGGCGATCCTGTCGCCGGGCGGGCTGGTGTCCAATCCCATCGATGCGATCTCGCTGGGGGTAGGGATGATGTTCGGCACCGCGGGCCTGCCGCACATCCTGATGCGCTTCTTCACCGTGGCCGACGCCCGCGAGGCGCGCAAGTCCGTGCTCTACGCCACCGGCTTCATCGGCTACTTCTACGTGCTGATCCTGGTGGTGGGCTTCGGTGCGATCGTGATGGTGGGCGCGGATCCGTCCTACCGCGACGCGGCCGGCAAGATCATCGGCGGCAGCAATATGGTGGCGGTGCACCTGTCGCATGCGATCGGCGGCGATCTCTTCCTGGGCTTTATCTCGGCGGTGGCGTTCGCGACCATCCTCGCGGTGGTGGCGGGCCTGGCCCTGTCGGGCGCTTCGGCGGTCTCGCACGACCTGTACGCCAATGTGTTCCGCCGCGGAAAGGCCAACGAGAAGGACGAGATCCGGGTGTCCAAGGCGGCCACCCTGGTGATCGGCGTGCTGGCCATGGTGCTGGGCGTGATGTTCGAGAAGCAGAACATCGCTTTCCTGTCCGGCCTGGTGCTGGCGATCGCGGCCTCGGTCAACTTCCCGGTGCTGTTCCTGTCGATGTTCTGGAAAGGCCTGACCACGCGCGGCGCCGTGGCCGGCAGCCTGGCCGGTCTGGTGTCGGCGGTGGCGCTGCTGGTGCTGGGCCCGACGGTCTGGGTGGGCATCCTGCATCATGACAAGGCGATCTTCCCGTATGCCAACCCGGCGCTGTTCTCGATGACGCTGGCCTTTGCCAGCGCCTGGCTGGCGTCGGTGCTGGACCGCTCCGCCCGGGCCGGCACCGAGCGCCAGCGCTATGGTGCGCAGTTCGTGCGTGCCATGACCGGGATTGGCGCTGCCGGGGCGAGTCAGCATTGATGCTGGGGGGGGAGGGCAGCTTGGCAGCAAGGCTATTCGGCCAGTGGTTTCTGCGTCCTGATCCAGGGCGCGGCCCCTGGGTCCCGTGCACCGCGCCATCAGGACATCTGCTTCCCCCGCGTGCCACGCGCGCGCGATGACGCTAGATCACGGTCGAATCGTCGTCCAGGAAACCGTCGTCGCTCAGGCCCGCATCGAGATTGCCGCTATCCGAGCCCCCATCGCGCGCAGCGACCGATGCCTGGTCATCGTTCCCGTAGTAGTTGTTGACGACGTTCGTTTCCGTTCCTGGCGTGTTCATGCCGGACGGCTCCGGGAACGCGTTCTTGCTGCTGTGGCCGAACAGGTTCTCGATACCCTGGAACAGGAAGGCACCGCCGGCCACGCCGGCAGCCGTGGTTGCGATGGTGCCCAGCGTGCTGCCGAACCCTCCGGTCAGGCAGCCCGGCCGGGGCGGCTGCGCCGGGGCGGTCTGCAGCGCGGGTGACACGGCCTGAGCGGGCGCAGGCACGGGCGTCGCGGCAGCAGGATTCGCACTGGCGCCCCACGCATTCTGCTGATCGATGAAGCTGCGTGAGCCGTTGGCCTGCGCAGCCTGTAACTGGCCCTGCAATGCAGCGATCTGCGCCTTTGCCGTCGACAAGGCATGATCGAGCAGCATGGCCCGCTGGACCAGCAAATAGGCGGCGTCCGGCTGTATCGCGACCGCCTGGGCGATGAGTGCCTGCGCCTGCGGGTCCTTCGCGCCGGCGCGGGCCTGGGTCAATTGAGTCAGGAAGACTTCGAGTGCTTGCGTATCTTGCGGGGTCATGGCGTCTCTATCCGGTTGTTGCTGGTACACCGTCACTCTATGAGGAAAGACTTAAGGGAGACTTAAAGGGTAGGGGACGTCGAAGGTGAATGCGCGCTGCAAGCGGCTTTTGGCCGCAGCCCGCGCTCGATGATGTGCAGCGGCCTTTGCCTGGAAGTTGATGCGCTGCCGGAGTCGGGACTCGAGGCGCCCGGCTGGCCTGATGGGCGACACCTCAATCCTGGCACTTTCGTTCTGGTAGTCACCGAATTGATTCATACTCATCCTGACTGGCCGCGATCCAGGCCGGGCCTGGCAGTTCAGGCGCCGGCATGTAGCGCTTTGACTGGCCCGCGGCGTCCTCCACGCGTCAGAACCCCGCGCTGAGCGATGCGATCCAGCGGTTGTCCTGGTGCACGCCGAAGCGGTTGCTGCCCCCAATGATCCACTGTACGCCGACCGTCACTGGCGTTCCGGGAATGGGGGCGTTCAACGCCAGCGTCAAGTGGCGAAAGCCGCCTCGCGAAGGCGAGTTGCCGGCAAAGCAGCCGTTGACGACGAAGGCCGCGTGCGGACCGCAGGCGGTGCCGGTCAGCGTATCGACAGAGCCGAGGTACTTGCCCTGGCGGTTGTAGGTGTAGGCGCCAAGGGTGGATGTGAACGTGACGTTGTAGGGAAGCAAGGTGGAGTAGACCAGCGTCCAGTACGTATCGCCCTTGTTGCCCCACACCACGTCGTTCAGCAGCGTCTGGGCATTGAGGCTGAACGGTCCGTATGACAGGCCGGCCTTGGTTTCAAACGCGTTCGCGTGCTCGCCGTTGATGTAGTAGTAGGCCGTCATACCCAGCGTATAGCCGAGATCCCCGGCCAGCTTGCCGCTGTAGGCGCCATAGAAATCATTCTCGATGGACTTGTCGCGCTGGAAGTCCGTGATGCCGCGGTCGCTATAGGAGCGTCCGAATTGCTGGTAGGAGTAGTTGATCATCGAGGCCCAATAGCCCACGCTCCAGCCGCTTTCGTGCGCGAGGTCCAGCCCCCATTGCAGCGCCGGGCGCGAGGATTCGGGGGCGTCGCCGCCGGCATTGCCGAGCGGCGTGCCGTTGCCGTAGGTGGTGGTGGCGCCCCGCAGCACGTAGCGCGACACCACGTCAACGTGGCCGGTGAAGGTATAGGGTCCGTTCTTCTGCGCTGACGGGGATTCGGTGGCCGTTGCTGCCGTGGCGTCGTCGGCGCGGGCATTGGTAACGGGCAACAGGAGACTGCAAAGCAGCGCGCAGGCGGCCGGGTGGCGAAGCGAGGACAGTAGGGCGGGCATGGTGCAAGTTCGATTGGAAAATGGGTGTGAAAGCGGACGGCGCTCTGGCCGAGGTGAGTCAGGCGCCGTTCGCGCGCTGGTCCAGCCACGCGCGCCAGCCGCCGAATGCCGTGATGTCCGTGGCGCCGGCGAGTCCCCGCGGTTCGCAGATGAAGCCGGGCACCGTGGTGCCATCCGCCAGTTCGGTGCGGCCGATGCCGAGTGGCGCGGGAATGCCCGCGACAAAGCTGCCGAAATGCGATTCAGGCATCTCCCAGACCTCGACCTCGATGGCTGCGCCGGATTCGCCCGCGGCCGCATGCACGAGGCCGGGCCGCTGCACAGCGGCGCCACTGTCAGCCAGGGCGTAGAGGCGGTAGCGGGGCGCCGTACGCGTGCGGGCCACCAGCCGCGCACCGCGGTCGGCAAGCTGCGGGTGAAGTGGCCGGCCCTCCAGGTGCGCACCGCATACGGCGATGTGCACCTGGCCCGAACGCACTGCCGGCGCGAAGCTGCCGCCGGGGCCGGAAGGAAACACGCGCGACGTGGCGCCCAGCGTCGCCGAGCGCCCGTGCAGGGCGCGCTGCCAGCGGTCCGCCAGATGCAGCAGCGGCACGTCCTGGTGCGCGGGGGCGGCGAGGGTGATGCCAAACGTCAGGCCGTTGGCGGTGAATCCGGCCGGCACCGCAATGCCCGCGTAGTCGAGCAGATTCATGAAGTTGGTGTAGCGCCCCAGCTCGCTGTTGTGTGCGACCGGCTCCTCCAGCATCGCGGTGATCGTCGGGTGCGACGACACGGTCGGCAACAGCAACGCGTCGGCCCGCTGCCATGCGGCATCGCACCGGCGCCGCAGTGAACGGAGCCGGTACATCGCGGCGAAGGCGTCGGCGGCACGTGGCAAGGCGCCGCCCAGCGTGATCTCCCGCGTGACGGGAAAGACCGAAGCGGGATGGCTGTCGATGAAGGCGCGGATCGCCTGGTAGCGCTCCGCCACCCAGGGGCCCTCGTAGAGCAGGCGGGCCGCGGCCATGAACGGGGCGAAGTCGATCTCCACGAGTTCGGCGCCAAGCCCGCGTGCATGCTCGCAAGCCTGGGCATAGGCGTCGGCATAGCCAGGCTCACGGAATTCGATCTGGCCGGGTGCCGGGATGCCCAGCCGGAAGCGCGCGGCGCTGCCGAAGTCGAAGCCGTACGCGCGGGACGGACGCGCGTAGGCGTCCGCCTCATCGAACCCCAGTGCCACCGCAAACACGCGATGTGCATCCGAAGCGGTCAGCGCGAAGATGGAAACCGTGTCGAGCGAGCGGCAGGCGGGCACCATGCCGGTGGCGGACAGCAGGCCGCACGTAGGCTTGAGGCCGACCAGGTGATTGAACGCGGCCGGGACGCGGCCCGAGCCGGCAGTGTCGGTACCCAGGGAAAAGCTGACTTGCCCAAGTGCCAGCGCGACGGCCGAGCCGGAACTGGAGCCTCCCGAGATGCGCTCCGGGTCGAAGGCATTGCGGCACGCGCCATAAGGTGAACGGGTGCCGTTCAGGCCGGTGGCGAACTGGTCGAGGTTGGTCTTGCCGACCGCGATGGCCCCCGCGTCGAGCAACCGTTGCACGACAAAGGCGCTTTCCTCCGGCACATAGGCATAATCGGGGCAGCCAGCCGTGGTGGGAACACCGGCCAGGTCGATGTTGTCCTTGATCGCGAACGGGATGCCAAAGAGCGGCAGGTCGCTTGCGCCGTGCCGTTCGAGCGCGCGGGCACGGGCGCGCAGCGCGTCCGCTTCCACGCGGTGGATCCAGGCGCGATGCGGATCGTCCGCCGTGGCGGCAATGATCGCTTCCACGACCTCCGTCGGCCTGCGTTCACCGCTGCGGTAGGCTGCCAGCAGGGTGGCGATGTCGAGCGCGAATGGGACACCGGGGCCGGCTGGCCCGTGCGGCGCGCCGGTGACGCTCGCGGGATTGACGCCTGGTTGGAAGGATTGGCTCATGCTGCCTCCTCGATGGATACGGTTTCGGGAATGACGACGGCGACTTCCTGCCCGGCACCCACCGCGCTGCCCTCGCGGCAGGCGATACGGCAGGCGCGGCCGGCGCACGGCGCGGTGACGGCGAATTCCATCTTCATGGACTCGATCACCATCAGCGTGTCGCCCTCGGCAACGGTGGCGCTTTCCTGCACCAGCACCTTCCAGACGCTGCCCGGCACCTGACTGCAGATCGTGCGGGCGCCCTCGGGCAGTGCATCGCCGTCGCTTGGCGCGATTGCGGCTGGCGCATCCGATTCATCGACGTACTCGGCCTGCCCGAGCGCGCGCCACCGTTCGCGCTCTGCGGCGAAAGCCACCTGCTGGCGCTCACGGAACGCTGTGATGTCCTGCGCGTTGTCATCGAGGAACTGCCGGTACTCGCGCATGCCGAAGCTGCCCGCCTCGATCCGCAGCGGATAGCGGCCAACCGGAAACTCCCGCCGAATGCGCGCGAGCTCGTCCTCGCTCACCGGGTAGAAGCGGATGCTGTCGAAGCTGCGCAGCAGCCACGGCTTGCCGGCCTCGAAGGCCGCCGCGCCGCTCGCCGCATCGCGCCAGCGGTTCCACATCTGCAGCGTCCTGCCGACGAACTGGTAGCCGCCGGGGCCTTCCATGCCGTAGACGCACATGTACGCGCCGCCGATGCCGACGGCGTTCTCGGGCGTCCAGGTCCGCGCGGGGTTGTACTTGGTGGTGACCAGGCGGTGGCGCGGATCGACCGGCGTTGCGACCGGGGCGCCCAGATAGACGTCGCCAAGCCCGAGCACGAGGTAGCTAGCGTCAAAGACGATGCGTTTGACGTCCTCGATGGAGTCCAGGCCGTTGATGCGGCGGATGAACTCGATGTTGCTCGGGCACCAGGGCGCGTCCGGGCGCACCGACTGCATATATTTGTCGATGGCCAGCCGCGTGGCGCTGTCGTCCCAGGACAGCGGCAGGTATACGGTGCGCGACGGCACCACCAGGTCGTCGGTGTCGCCCAGCGCGTCGTCAGCCGCAAGGACGGCGTCGATCAGCGCGGCGCGGTGAACGCGGCGCGGATCGAAGTGCAGCTGCAACGAGCGGACGCCCGGCGTGAGATCGACGATGCCGTCGAGCCGCATCTCCGACAGCCGCGCATGCAAGGCATGGATGCGCATGCGCAGCGCAATATCGAGTTGCAGCTCGCCGAGTTCCACCAGCAGGTAGCGGTCGCCCGCCTGGCGCACGACCAGCGCCGGCCGGGTGGCGGTGGCGGCGCGCTCGGACAGGATCGGCGATTCCGGGCCGCCCGTGTCGATGCTGTCCGCGCACGCCTGCGGCGCGGACAGTTCCCGCACCCAGCGGTCCTGCGCCGCTTGTCGCCGCGCGGCCTCGGCCTGCGTGACGCGGCTGAAGCGGACGGTATCGCCGGGCCTGAGCTGGCCCAGTTTCCAGCGCTCTGCGCCGATGACCACCGCCGGGCAGACGAAGCCACCCAGGCTGGGACCGTCTGGTCCCAGGATGACCGGCATGTCGCCGGTGAAGTCGATGGCGCCAATGGCGTAGGCGTTGTCGTGGATATTGGACGGATGCAGCCCGGCCTCGCCGCCGTCGCGCCGTGCCCATTGCGGCTTTGGCCCGATCAGGCGCACTCCGGTACGGCTGGAGTTGTAGTGGACCTGCCAGTCGGTGGCAAAGACCATGTCGATATCGCCATCCGTGAAGAAATCGGGCGCGCCGTGCGGGCCATACAGCACGGCGATGTCCCAGGCCTGGCAGGCGGGCGGGCAGGCGGGCACGTCCTCCGGCGCCAGCGCCGGCAAGGCGGTGGGGTCGACGGCGCCATCGGTATCGTTTCCGATGTGCAGCATGTCGGCGGCGCGCAGCACGCGTCCGCCGTGGCCGCCGAACTGGCCCAGCGTGAAGGTGGCGCGGCTGCCGAGATAGCGCGGCACATCGATGCCGCCGCGAATCGCCAGGTAGGCCCGGCTGCCGCGATCCTGCACCGCGCCCAGCCGCAACACGCTGCCCGCCGCGACACGATGCGCCTGCCACGGCGGCAGCGCGGCGCCGTCGAGCGTCGCGGCCATCGTCGCGCCACAGAGCGCGATGACGGCATCGTCGTGGAAGCGCAGTGCCGGGCCGCCCAGCGTGCATTCGAGCGCGGCGGCGCCTTCAGCGTTGCCCACCAGCCGGTTGGCGAGGCGGTGCGCCAGGTCATCCATCGGGCCGGACGGCGGCAGGCCCACGTCCCAGTAGCCGGTACGGCCCGGCCAGTCCTGCACACTGGTCTGGACACCGGGCTCGAGCACTTCAACGGCGTTCGGGCGATGGCGGAAATCGGCCAGCGAGCGCGTGGTGATGCGGCCCTCGGCAAACTCGGGCGCTGCCGCCACGGCGCGCAGGTAGCGCAGGTTGGTCTCGATACCGCCCAGCCGCGTGTCGCGCAGCGCGGCGCGCAGCTTGTCCACGGCGTCGGCGCGATCCGAGCCGGTGACGATCAGCTTGGCGAGCATCGGGTCGTAATGCGGCGGCACCTCGGTGCCGGCGCTCACCCAGGTTTCGACCCGCGCGCCGGCGGGAAACGCGACTTCCGTCAGCAGCCCGGCGCTGGGCTGGAAGTTGCGGGCCGGATCCTCGGCATAGAGCCGCACCTGGATCGAGGCGCCGCGCGGCTGCGGCGCGCGCAACGCGAAGGCGTCGCCACGCGCCAGTTGCACCATCCATGCCACCAGGTCGACGCCTGTGACCTGTTCGGTGACGCCATGCTCGACCTGCAGGCGCGTGTTGACCTCCAGGAAGTGGAAGGCGCCGGTGCCCGCATCGAGCACGAACTCCACGGTGCCGGCCGAGCGATAGTCCACGGCGCGCCCAAGCTTCACGGCGGCATCGAGCAGCGCGGCGCGGGTGCCGGCGTCCAGCCCGGGGGCCGGCGTTTCCTCGATGACCTTCTGGTTGCGGCGCTGGGCCGAGCAGTCGCGTTCGCCGAGCGCGACGACCTCCCCGCGGCCATCGCCGAACAACTGCACTTCGATATGGCGGGCACGTTCGATGAATTTTTCCAGGAACAGGCCGGCGTCCTTGAAATTGGCGCGCGCCAGCCGCTGCACGGCCTCGAATGCGGGCGCGAGTTCCGCTTCGCCGCGGATCATGCGCATGCCAATGCCGCCGCCGCCGGCGGTGCTTTTGAGCATCACGGGGTAGCCGATGCGCGCGGCCTCGGCACGCGCGCTGTCGAGGTCGTCGAGCAGTCCGCTGCCGGGCAGCAGCGGCACGCCATGCCGCGCGGCCAGCTCGCGGGCCGTGTGCTTGAGCCCGAAGGCGCGCATCTGCGCGGCGGTCGGGCCAATGAAGGCAATGCCCGCGGCCTCGCAGGCCTCGGCGAAGGCTGGATTCTCGGACAGGAAGCCGTAGCCGGGATGGATGGCGCCGGCGCCGGCCTCGCGGGCGGCGGCCAGGATGCGGTCGCCGTCGAGATAGCTGCTGGCCGCCGCGGCCGGGCCGATGCAGATCGCCGCATCGGCTTGCGCGACGTGCGCGGAATCGGCATCGGCCTCGGAGTACACGGCAACGGCGCGCAGTCCAAGCTGGCGCAGCGTGCGAATGATGCGGCAGGCAATGGCGCCGCGATTGGCAATCAGGACAGTATCGAAGCGCGGCGCACGCGGGGCGTGGCCGACGTTGGGCGCCGTGGCGCTGGGCAATGACATGGGGAGGGCTCCCTCGTGGCAGGTCGTCCTGCCGGAAACCGTACGACCGCGGGTCGTCCCGCGGCGGCGCCTGGCGGCGCTTTGAGGGGGGGCGATCAGGCGGTGTGGCGCGGCTGGCCGGGTTCGGCATCCCACACGATGAACTCAATCGGCGTGGGATCGTAGGCATTGCACGGGTTATTGAGCTGCGGGCAGTTCGATACCAGCATCCACAGGTCCATTTCAGCGCGCAGCTCGACATACTTGCCCGGTCCCGAGACGCCGTCGGCGAACTGCAGGCCGCCTGCGGGGGTCACCGGCACGTTCATGAAGAAGTTGACGTTCGGCACCAGGTCGCGCTTGCCCAGGCCCACGTCGGCAGTCGCCATCGCCAGCAGGTAGTTGTCGCGGCAGGAATGCATGAACTTCTTCTGCAGCGCGTAACGCACGGTGTTGCTTTCGGCCGCGCAGGCGCCGCCCAGGGTGTCGTGCCGGCCACAGGTATCGGCAACGATCGTCAGCATCGGCCGCCCGCTGTTGGAGACCAGCACGGAACCCGTGGTCAGGTAGATGCCGCCCTGGCACAGCAGCGTGTCGGTGGCGCTGTAGTGCTCGGCAACCTCGTGCCGGTTGTAGAAAAGCACATCGGCGGCCTGGTTGCCGTCGAGGTCGACGATACGCACGGTCTGCCCGGCGCGGACTTCAGCCAGCCAGGGCTCGCCGGCGGGCTGCCGGTGGCGCAGCACGGCGCTGGCCGGATCCAGCGGGCTCTCGCGCAGCAGGGCGGCGGCGACGGGCGCGGCGGGAGAGGGGAGAGCTTTGTCAGACATCATCTGGTTTCCTTTGCATGAGCCGGACGCGATCAGGAGAGCGCGAACACGTCGGCGTTGTGGAGGGCTCGCGCGCATTCCGGCCGGAAGCCGCGGCAGTAGTCGTCCGCCGGCGCCGGGCCGGTGCGCCACGCGGCGATACCGATCTTCCCGGGCGCATAGTCCGGGCGTGGATCGAGCGGATGCGGGGCGGTTGAGACGGCCACGATCAGGTCCATGTCACAGCGCAGTTCGACCGAACTGCCTTGCACAGGATGCTGCGCGTCGAAGCCGAAGCGCCCCTCGGCGTCGACGGTGACGCGGCTGAACAGATTGACGGGGGCGATCAGGTCACGCGCGCTCAGGCCGTACTTGCCGATCTCGATGAGCAGGCCATCGCGCCCGGCGCGATGCATGGCGTTGCGGTGCTCGCCGAAACGCCGCTCGCCATACTTTTCCTGCATGCGGCGGGCATCGAGCAGGCCGCCGAACGGATCGTGCCAGCCGAGCGTGTCGTGGGTGAACGAAGCCATGGCGCGGCCCATGTCGCTCATCAGCACGTGGCCGCGCGTGAAATGCGCGGTGTGCAGCGCCTTGCAGGTATCTGGCATGCTGTAGCGCTCGAGCCGGTCGTGCGCGGCGTACAGCACGATCGAGCAGTTGGCGCGCGCCTCCAGCGCGACGAAGCGTAGCGACATGCCGCGCGACAGGCGCCAGCTCCAGTGCGCGCCGCCGGGCACGATCTCGCTCCAGGCGACGCGCTCGGCGGGCAGCCCGGCGGCGAAGCGGCGCCACAGCGGCACCGCGTCCACGGGGGCGTGGGTGGGGGGATTGTCGAGGAGATGGTCGGGGTGTTCCATATCGGGTCTCCGTGGGGTCTCAGGCAACCGGCTCGGGCGCCATTGCGGTGGAAGCGGTGTGCGAAAGCTGTTCGAGCAGGTCGAAGTCGGTCTGCATGCCGGAGGTGGCGCGGATACGCGCCAGCACTTCGCGCTTGAGGTCGAGGAATTCCGGCGCAAGCTTCATGTCCTGCGTGCGATGCGCGGGCAGCGGCACGTCGTAGACAGTGTCGACGCGGCCTGGACGCGGGGCCATCAGCACCACGCGCTGCCCGAGGTAGATGGCCTCCTCGACGTCGTGCGTGACGAAGACGATCGTGCTGCGCTCCAGCCGGTGCACATGCAAGATCAGGTCGTGCATGACCTCGCGCGTCTGGGCGTCAAGGGCGCCGAACGGCTCGTCCATCAGCAGCACCGGCGGCCGGCTCATCAGTGCGCGGGCGATGGCCACGCGCTGCTGCATGCCGCCGGAAAGCTGGCTCGGATAGGCGCGCGCAACGTGGCACAGGCCCATCAGCCGCAGCAACGCGTCGGCGCGGCCCGATGCCGCTTCCACGTCGGCGCTGGTGCGATCCTTCATGCTGACCTGCAGCCGGCGGCAGAACCGGATGTTCTCCTCCACCGTCAGCCACGGGTACAGGCTGTAGTGCTGGAACACCATCGCGCGCCGCGGATCCGGACCGTCGACCGGCTCGCTGTCGCACCACACTTCACCGGCGCTGTGCTGCTCCAGGCCCGCCAGCGTGCGCAGCAAGGTGGACTTGCCGCAGCCGGACGCGCCGACGAGCGTGACGAAGGCGTTATCGGCGATATCGAGATTCACGTCCTGCAGCGCGGCGGGACGCGTGGTATCGGCGTCGAAGAACTTCCAGACGCCGCGCGCGCGCAGCTTGGGAATGATGGATGTGCCCATGGTTCAGCGTCTCGCTTGGAGGTAAGGAAAGGCGCGGCGGTGCGTCCAGCGCATCAACTGGTCGATCGCCAGGCCAATCAGGCCGATCAGCAGGATGCCGGCGAAGATCTTGTCGGTCTGCAGGAAGCGCTGCGCCTTCAGGATCGAGAACCCCAGCCCGGAGCTTGCCGCGACCAGTTCCGCCACGACCAGGTAGGTCCAGGCCCAGCCCATGGTCACGCGCAGCGTGTCGAGCAGCGCCGGCTTGGCAGCCGGGATGATGACGAGCTGGATCAGTTCGCCGCGGCTCGCGCCCATGGTCTGTGCGGCTTCGATCTGCGCCATCGGCACGCGCCGGACGTCTTCAGCGACCATCAGCACCATCTGGAAGAAGGTGCCGATGAAGATGATCGCGACCTTGGCGCTCTCGTCGATGCCGATCCACACCATGACCAGCGGAATGAAGGCCACCGCGGGCATGTAGCGGATGAAGTCGGTCAGCGGTTCCAGCAGCGCCTGCGCACCGCGGAAGGTGCCGATCATCAGGCCCAGCGGCAACGCCAGCGCAGCGGACAACGCCCAGCCGAGCACGACGCGCAACGTGCTGATGCCGATGTCGCCCGGCAGCGACTCCTCGCTGAACCAGTCCCAGAGGCGGCGCAGCACTTGCGGCGGACCCGGCATGAATACCGGGTCTACCGCGCCGCTGGCGGCCAGCAAGGCCCAGCCGGCCAGCGGCAGCAACAGGCCGATGCTGACCAGTGCGGCGGTGCGGCCAGCGGGGATTTCAGCGCGCACGCTCCACCAGGGCCTGGGCCGGGCGCGCAGCGGCGGCACGGCGGGTGAGGCATCTGGCGACTCCAGGACGGGCGGTGCGGGCGGCGCTTGTGGCAGCATCGGCAGCGCGGCCGGCAGCATGGCAGTCTTCTCGTTCATGGCTGCCTCACTTCAACGCTTCGGCGAGCAGGCTGGCGTCGACGCCGCGCGTCGCGTCCGGCTTGCCGTCGATGAGCTTGTGCTCCAGCAGGAATCCGGCAATGGTCGGTGCGACGGCCTGCAGCGACGCGCCCTGCGCCGGATCGAGGGCCGCCTTGTTGGCGGCGCCGTCGAAGAGGCGGGTGCCGGGCAGGAAGACGGCGTATTCCTCCGGCTTCATGCTGACGACTTTCGCCATGATGCGGGCCGCTTCCGCGGGCTGCTCGGCAAGGAATTTCTGCGTGTCGAACCATGCGCGGATCATGCCCACCAGGTCCTTGCGCTTGGCCTGAATGGCCTTTTCGCGCGCGACCAGCAGATCGGGAATCAACCCGGGCATGTCCTTCGACGTGAACAGCGCGCGACCCTTGCCGCTGCGCACGATGCGGTCGACCCATGGATTCCAGACCACCGCGGCGTCCACGCGGCCGGCCATGAATGCCGCCGCCGCATCCCCGGCGGCAAGGTTGGTGATCCTGACATCGGCTGGCTTCAGGCCATTCCTCGCCAGCGCCGTCGCCAGCACGAAGTGCGAGATGCTGTACTGCTCCAGGGCCACGGTCTTGCCCTTGAGATCCGCGAAAGACTTGATGCGCGCGCTGACCAGCAGCGCGTCATTGCCTGCCGAATTGTCATTGACTAGAACCGCCTTGAGCGGCAGGCCCTTGGCGAGCGGGCCCAGGGTGTCGGACCAGGTCTGCGAGTTGGCGTCCAGTTGGCCGGAGGAAAGCGCCGCGATGGAATCCGTGTAGTTCGCGAACCAGACCAGCTTCACGTCGGCGCCGTGCTTCTTGAAGAAGCCCTTTTGCTCGGCCACGTACCAGGCGACCCAGCCCGGCCAGTCGGAGACGCCGACCTTGACCTCGGCCGCGGCGGGCCGCATCGCGCCCAGGCCGTAAGCCAGCACCGCGATGGCCAGCAAGCCGGCGCGGGCGCGCGCCGGCAGGCGATTCGAAAACAATGAGAGAGAAAATGCAGGCATGCCTCGGCTCCGATCTGGCAGATAGAAAAAAGCAGGGAAGCAGACACCTCGCAACGAAGTGAATCTCCCGGGCTTTTGTCCCGCCGTGGAGCCTGGGCGCCAGCATGCGCGCCTGAGGCCGGTTGCTCTTGGACCAGACGTCGTGCGCGGCACGACCGGAACCCTAGCTACCCTTCGGTGAGCGATGCGAAATCGCTTCCCTGACCGGAGTTACGCAATAGGCGTGCCAGAGTGCCGCTGTAGGGATTGGCACTGCCCATGGCAGCGCCCTGCCGGGGAGCAGCACCAAGGCAGGGCAGGGGCCGGACAAACTGCTACGATGCGGTGCATCGGGCCGGTGCGCGCAGCGCGCGCTGCACTAATTTCAGGCACACCCAGGAACATGCGCGGTGCCCCTGGGTGGCACACGCCTTGCGCCAGCCATGCTACGACGCCATGACGGCGCGCCACGGAATCACAGCGGAGATCCAGCCATGCCAGTCAATTCGAGACTTCACGCGCTGCTGCGAAAGTGTGCGGCTTTGCTTCTCGCAGGGCTGACGGCGCGCGCCGCGGCGCGGGCGGGTTGGTTTCATACGGATTCGCGCGCGAGGAACGGAAGCACTGAAGGGTAGGGGCGTTCTGTAGTGCTCCTTGCTCTGCGTTCGTTGTCATCAATCCGCAGATCGATTTCATGAGTCCGAAGGGCAAGGCGTGGAGCCGTTCGTCGAGCGCACGATGGCGTCCACCTCACCAGCCATGGAAGCGCGGCCATGCCGCCAGCTCACCGTCTTCGGAGAGCCCCTGGTATTCGGGGAATTGCGTGCCGGTCGCGCACGCATGGTTGGGAAGAATGCGCAGCCGCGTGCCAACCGGGAAGCGCGCGGCGATATCGGCATCGGGCGCTCCTTCGCGCGACACGATGCCATGCTCCTGGTTGGCGCCGCTGAGCACGTAGCCCGGCAACACCGTGCCGTCGATCGTGCAGACCTGCCCATAGCCATAGTCCCGCTTCTGCTTCTGCGTGCCGCGATCGCGGCTCATCGCCATCCACCCGGCGTCGACGATGGCCCAGCCCTTGTCGCCCTGATGGCCGATCACCGTGGTCAGTACGCTGAGGGCGATGTCATCGGTGGTACAGACCCCTACATTGCTCATCACCAGGTCAAACAGGACATAGACGCCGGCCCGAACCTCGGTGACGCCATCGAGCTGCGCGGCGGAAAGTGCCGTCGGGGTCGAGCCGATGCTGACCACCGGGCATGGCAGCTGCGCGGCCCGCAGACGGTCAGCCGCACGCACGCCGCCGGCGCGTTCCTGCTCCGCCAGGGCGCTCAGGGCCTCGGTGGTGTCAAGCTCGTAACTCGAGCCAGCGTGGGTCAGCACGCCACCCAGGCGCATGCCTCCATCGTGCAGGGCGCGGCCGACAGCCAGCAGCGCAGGGTCCTCCGGCCGGATGCCGGAGCGGTGACCGTCCGTGTCGATCTCGATCAGCACCTCGAACACCGCATCGTTCGCCCGCCCGAACTCTGCGATCGCCTCGGCCGAGGCCACGCTGTCGGTGAGGAGCTTCAGGTCGCACCAGCGCCGACGCAACGCCAGCGCCTGCGGCAGCCGATGCGCCGCCATGCCGACGGCATAGACGATGTCGGTGATGCCCTCAGCAAAGAAGTATTCCGCTTCCTTCAGCGTGGACACCGTGATGCCTTGCGCGCCGGCGGCAAGCTGGGCGCGCACGACCGGCGTGCATTTGGAGGTCTTGACGTGCGGGCGGAAGCGCACGCCCAACGCGTTCATGCGCTGCTGCATGCGGTCGATGTTGCGCTGCATGCGCGCCAGGTCGATGACGGCTGCCGGGGTATCGAGGGAGTCGAGGGATGTGGACATGTCTGGCTGGATCGGCAAGGGGTTCACTGGAGCGCACTGTGTTTGCGCAGCAGCCGGATATGCGGCGTCCAGTCGGTCATGGCGTCGAGCGGAACGACCGGGCGCGGCAGGCGCTGGAAGTCGAAGCGGGACAACACCGGCGATGTCAGGCCCGGGGCATCGACGCTGAAGATCTGTCCGGGGCCAAAGAACTGGTCGAACGCCGCGCGGAAATGGCCTCGTGATTTCACCACCACCGTGCGGGCTTGCGCGATATCGATGCCGAACATCTCGAAGAAGGCGGGCTCATGGCATTGGTGTCGATTGGTGATCACCACGACCTTCACGCCGCCCACCCGCAGCAGGGCCGACGGGCCCAGGTTGAAGCTGCAACCGGCCAGCTGCCCCCGTCGCCCCACGCCCTGGCCCGCGTGCAGCCGCAGTACCGTGGCGGGTGCGCTGAATGCTTCGGAGTAAGCGGTGCTCTCGCCGCGATTGAAGTGGGCGGTAAACTCGGCGCCCACGCCGAGGGCATGGGCCTGCGCGCTGAGCTCAGGATCGGTGACCACACCGAGGATGGCGTCCCGCACTCCGGCGTGCAACAGCGCCTGCAGCAGGAAGGGCGTATTGCCGCGCGCGCCGCCGCCGGGGTTGTCTGCCACATCGGCCAGCAATACGGGCGGGAGCGCGTGGTCCTCGCCAGCGGCCTTGGCTAGCTCGACCGCCTCGTCGAGGGACGTCAACTCGGGCGTGAAGGCGGCACGGCCAGTCCAGGCCGGCGTCACTAGCTCTTGGGCGGTTTGCCGGGCGAGGTCGGCATCGCCGCGGGTCGTGACGATGACCGTCATGCCGTTCTTCGGGGTGTCGCCAAAGGCAAAGCCGCCCACCACCGATACATTGACAATGCGCGGGTCGGTCAGTGCCTCCGCTTGCGCGATCATGTCGGCGTACGGCCCGGTTCCGGGCGCGGTCAACAGCTGCGTCGGGGGCGCACAAACCGGCATGCGCACATGCGCGACGCAAAACCGCGCGCCTTGAATCAGCTCGATCAGGACGTCAGCCGCTTCCGTACCGCGTTCGGCCATGTCGGTATGCGGATTGCGGCGATAGGAGATCAGCGTATCCACCGCGTCGACCATGCGATCGGACACATTGGCATGCAGGTCGACGGTGGCGACGACCGGCACCGACGGTCCGACGACGGACCTCACCATCTCGAAGACCAGGCCGTCGGGATCATCCTCTTCGGTGGTGATGGCGGCACCGTGCTCGCAAATGTAGACGGCATCGAGCGGCAGCGCGGCGCGCAATTCGCGTTCAAAGATGGCGAGCGTCTCCATGAAGAAGGCGTGGTCGACCGGGCCACCCGACTCTGCATTGGCGAACAGGATCGGGACGGGCTGCCACTGCCCGACTGCATCCATGCGGCGGACAAAGGCAGGGATCTCCGGCGTCATGGCAGGCGCGCGGGCGCGGGCATCGGACAGCAGCGCATCGCCGGCAAAATAAGCCCGCGACACGAAGTCGGCGCGCGTGGACACTGGAGCAAAACGGTTCGATTCAATGGCAAAGCCGAGAATAGCAATGCGGGGACTGGACATGGTCGGCGGAAATCTCAGTTCTGCTTGGGGATCTTCGCGGTTTCCACCAGCTCGGCCCATTTCTTCTGCTCGCTGGCGATGAACTGGATGAAATCTGCGCGCGTGCCGGTGGCGGCGACGGCATTGGCATTGGCCAGGTCCTGGCGCAGGCTATCGGTCTTCAGCACCTTTTCCAACGCCGTGCTGAGCTTGTCGACGATAGGCTGCGGCGTGCCCTTGGGAAACACCAGGCCACCCCACGAGACATTTTCATAGCCCTTAAGGCCGGACTCATTGAGCGTCGGCACGTCTGGATACAGCGCAACGCGCTCGCGGCTGGTGATCGCCAGCGCGCGCAGCTTCCCGCTCTTGACCAGTGGCCATGCCACCGACGCATTGGTAATGGTGTAATCGAGCCGGCCGCCGGCGAGGTCGGCCAGCGACGCCGGGTCACCGTTGTATGGAATGAACAACACGTCGATGCCGGCCATCTTCTTGAGCAATTCGCCGCCCATGTGGCCGCTGCTGCCAGTGCCCGCAGCGGCGTACGACAGCTTGCCCGGGGATTTCCTGGCCAGTGCAAGCAGCTCGGCCACGTTCTTGACCGGGGAATCGGCACGTACCACGAGCAAGTTATAGATCGAGAACATGCGGCCCACAGGCACAAAGTCCTGCCGCACGTCATAGGAAAGCTTGCTGAACAGCGCCGGATTGATGGCCAGGGTGTTGATGTTGCCATAGCCCAGCGTGTACCCATCCGGCTCAGCGCGCTTGACCTGCGCCATGCCGATGTTGCCGGCGGCGCCCGGGCGGTTGTCGACGACAAAGTTGGCGTGGGCTTCTTTCGCCAGGTGCGTCAGCACAACGCGGGTCAGCACGTCGGCCGATCCGCCGGCAGCGGAGGCAACGATGACAGTAACCGGCTTTTGCGGCCACGGATTGTCGGCCGCCCGGGCGGCGGAAGTGAAACTACAGGCAGCACTCAATGCGAGCGCTGTGAGGGCAGGGATGAGGCGCATGAAACCAACTCCGGACAAATGGGAAGGAATTGAGGTCCTTGACCGTCCGGTAGCGCATCACTGGCGTGCCGCGGGCAAGGCGCCGAAGCCGCGCAGCGGCTGCGGTGACATCGTGAAAAGCAAGCGACTCCTACATAGTGCAAACATCGATTAATGCGTTACCACGACCACGGGATGCTGGAACCCACGCCGGTCGCGCCGGCCCGCTGATGGAGCAGGCGGGCGACGGTCAGGTCCTGCAGGGCGAGACCGGTCATGTCGAATACCGTAATGTCCGCCGGTTGGCGGTCCACACGCGCCTTTCCCGTCAGCAGATCGCCCAGTTCGATGCACGGCGTATCGGGAGCCCACTGGGTTTCGCCGATCTGGCGTGCCTGTACCTGGTCGTCGACAAACAGGCGTACCCGCTGCAGCAGCCCCTCGGGCAGCTCCCGCTTGCCTTTGGTGTCGGCGCCCACGCAATTCAGGTGTGTACCTGGCCGCACCGCCTGCGTGTCGAACAAAGCGCCCGCTCCTGGTGTTGCGGTGATCACGATGTCGCTCTCCGACACGGCGGCATTGCGGTCGCGCGCCGGCGAGATGTCGCAACGGTGCGCGAACTGCGCCTCGAAAGCAGCGTCGCGCTTGCCGTCCACCGTGGCATAGCGGACCTCGCCAAGTGAGGGCAGCAACCGCAGTGCGAAGCTGAGCTGCACGCGCGCCTGGACACCGGTGCCGAACAGGCACAAGCGGGTACTGTCCGGCCGTGCGAGCTGCTGCAGCCCCAGGCCACCCGCGGCGCCGGTGCGCATGGTCGTGACCGCATTGCCATCCATGATGCAGACGGGCCGCCCGGTGGCGGGATCGATCAGGATGATGGTGGCCTGGTGCGGCTCACCGCCAAGCTGACGGTTGTTGGGCCAGAATCCCGCGGCCTTGAACCCGAGCAAGCCTTGTGCCTGCACATCCCCCGACTTGATGCCGAAGACGCCGCCGGTTGCCAGGGGCTCGCGCACCACCGGGAAGACGCGGCCCTCGCCGTCGCTATGCAGAACGAAGGCCTCGCGCACGGCTGCCAGGACGTCGTCGGGCAGTAGCAAGGACTGCACCTCGTCCTTGTCGAGCAGCAGCAGGCGGGCGTCACTTGGCATCGCTGTACACCGTTGCTCGCGATACACCCAGATGCATCGCCACGACTTCCATGGCCCGGCGCACCTCCATGCAACCCGATTCCTTGAGCTCGCGTATCAGCGCGCGCCGGTCCGTCGCCTTGAGCGAACGGGGAGTGGTGGCGAGCCGCGCCGCGAACTGGTCAATGCGATCCCGGATGGCTTCCGCTCCGACCGGATCGAGCGACTCGGTAACACCTGCAGCCGCGCCGACCGTGCCGAACTGTCCCAGCATGGTCTGCAGGCCACGAAACAGGGAGAGATCGACATTCAGGCACAGGGCCGCGATGTATTGCCCGCTGGAATCCTTGATGCCGATCGACGTGCTCTTGGCCTGGCGGCCATCGGCGAACTGGTTGGCATAGTTGGCGATGATCTGCTGGTATTGCGGATCGGCGATGCGGGCCAGGCCGAGTTCCGTAGCCGGGTCGCCAGGCTGTCGACCCGACAGGTTGTTATGGATGGCCAGGATGGCATGCTTGGGATCGAGGAGGTCGTGGACAACGACCTCGCAAAACGGCGCCAGGGTCTCGCCGAGGCCCTGCGCCACTTGCTTGAGTTGATCGAGCAGCGCTTGCTGCTCCATGGTTCGCTTCGTCATCTGGACAGATTATCCAGAGTTAGACGATTCGTCAAGGAAGAAGATCCGGCGTGATGCGGAGCGCATTTGCCGGAGCGCTGCCTTGTCAATGGGTTCGTTATTCGGAGTTTCATCATGCAGATTGGATTCATCGGGCTTGGCGCCATGGGCGCCGCGATTGCCATGAACCTGTTCGAGTCTGGACACCAGGTGCAAGTGTTCAACCGCAGCCCCGCGCGTGCCGAACGCCTGCGCAGGGCAGGGGCCACGGTCGCGGCGAGTCCGGCCGAGGCTGCACATGCGGCTGACGTCGTTTTCTCGATGGTCGCCGACGATGCCGCCCTCACATCGGTCACGCTCGGGGAGACTGGAATCCTCGCGGGACTCAGACCAAGCGCGGTGCATATCTCGCTCAGCACGATTGGCGTCGATACCGCACAGGCTCTCACGGTCCGGCATCGTGAAGCCGGGGTGGGCTTCGTCTCGGCGCCGGTGTTTGGCCGGCCCGATGCGGCCGCGGCGCGCAAGCTCTTCATCATGGCCGCGGGCGCGGACGAGCACCTGAAAGTTGCAGTGCCCCTCCTGGAACAGTTGGGGCAGTCGTTCGGTATCGTTGGGGCCGATCCCTCGCAGGCGAGTCTCGTGAAGCTGATCGGCAACTTCATGCTGTCCGTGATCATCGAGACGCTGGGCGAAGCTTGCGCGGTGGCGGGCAAGGCGGGAATCGACCAGATGCACTTCGTCCAGCTTCTGACGAACGCCAGCTTCAACGCGCCGCCCTACAAGATCTATGGTGCGATGATCGCGTCGCAGCAGTTCCAGCCGGCTGGCTTTGCACTGCCGCTCGGCCAGAAGGACAATCGCCTGATGCTGGCGGCCGCCGACGCGCTCGGCGTTCCGCTCCCGCTTGCGAGCTTCATTCACGATCGCTTTCTTGCGGTGCGCTCGCAAGGCATTGGTGCCGAGCACGACTGGTCTGCCGTGGCACTTTGCTCGTTGACCGAAGCCGGGATGCGCAAGCACGCTTAGCGTCGGCAAGGCCAAGGGCTGGGCTACAGCCTGGTCGCATCCGCTTCCACCGGCGGGCGGGCTCCATCCACTGGCCGATGAAATGCGGCGTCAGATTGACCAACAGGCCGCAAAGGCGGCATCTACCTGAGAGCATTGCGAAGGGTCTGGATCGAGCTGGATTGCTCGCAAGCTCCCACATTGCTCCCTGAGCATGGGCGATGCCGCCGGCGCGCGACGGCCATCAAGCGGGCGCAGCAATGCTATTCGGCCAGTGGTCTCTGCGGCAGCCGCGCCGGCGGGCGCGGCTCTTCCCCGGTAATGGCGGTGAACTCGCCGCGGGTCAGGTTCTGCTTGTCGCCATTCGACAGATGCAGGATTGCATAGACGTCGCCTTCCTCTTCCGGCAACACCCGCACGCTGATAATGTGGTCGGGGTTGAGAAAGAAGCCCGGCCTTAGCTCGATAAGATGCCCGGGCATGCTCTGCTGAGGCGGCGGAGTCTTCGCCGCTCGCGCAGCGGAGCCGTGCCCTCGGCGTGGGAGGTCCGTGTTTTCATCAGGTGGGGGCTTCTTCTCCATTTGCCAACTCCTGCTATGGCCCGGGCGCGGGCATCACTTCAACAGACGGTCATGCAGTCGCCGTCGCAAGCCGGCAGCTTCGGCAGGCAGCGTTCCGGCGGACCGGCCTCGTACGAGCACAGCAGATAGGCACGGTGTACCACGCCGGCGTCTTCCGGAAACAGGAAATCGCCGATCACGACCGGTCGCTCGTCGCTCAGGTACGGGAACGGGTACTCGATCACGCCATGGAAGAGGCACGGCCAATCCTCGCTGGCCACGCAGGTCAGGAAGAAGCGGTCGCAGCACGCTTCGCCGTCGTCCTCGCATGTGCAGTCGCGATCTGGCACGAACTCGATCTCATGGTTGCGCGCGCCGCTGCAGCCTTGGGCCTCGAACCACAGTTCGACGCGGCGCATGCGCACCGGCCGCTGGCCCGGCAGGTACGGGAACATGCCGCGGCTCATGCGCAGCGTGAGCGCACGCGTGCAGCTGGGAATTTCTGCCGCCGGCACGGCTGCCTTGAACCGCTGCCACGCATCGGCGAAGTCCTGCTTCCAGTCAAAGAAGCGCAGCCCCGCGCCGGGCAGCAGGCAGGACGCGGCGGCCCAGCTTGCCTTGCGCAGCAGCGCTCCGCCTTCGCGAGCGGTGTAGCTCAACTGGACGATCAGGTCGCTTACCGTGTCAATGTCGAACGCATTGGTCTCGATGGGCAGCTCGATGCGCCAGCGGCTGACCGCCCCGGCGTATTCGAACGGCAGGTAGCGCTCGTCGCGGAAATTGAGCTCGAACAGCCCCGAGTCGTTCTGCCCGGTGGAAGTTGCGATCGCTTCGGTTGCGCCATAGCGCTTCACGATGCGCGGATCATCCCTGGTCGCCTCGTAGCGCCGGCGCTCGCAGCAGCCGCAGGTGCATTCGCCAGGGCAGCAGTCTTCGACGTCGAGCAGCGTGGGCTCGATGCGGGTCGCGCTGCTCAGCAGCGTCAGCTTGCAGTGCACGCCCGTGTAAGGGCCCACGACAGAGGGGATGGTCAGGCTGACGCTCTTGACGCGGCGCAGGTAGTGTCCGGGGTATTCGCGGTCGAGGCGCCATTCGGGAATCTCGATCTCGCACATGCCTGTCGCCTTCAGCTGCAGGAACGCGAGCGGAAAATCGATCCGCAGCGACAGTCGCGTCACCAGCTCCTGCTCGCGCCGGTTCTGGTCGTAGTAGGCCTTTTCCATTGCGCGCAGCGAGGTCGACAGCCGCTCGCCGGCCAGCAGGCCTTCGTGCAGACCGTCCCAGATATCCGGTGGCAGGTGCGTCTGCGTGGTCAGCTCGCGTTCCAGCTGGAACGCGCGTTGTGCCTGGCGTGCCCAGCACCAGGCGATCTCGAACATCTGGTGGTGCAGCGCCGCTGTCTCCTGCTGCAGGAACAGGTAGAGCGCGTGATTGGTGAACTTGTCGCGCAGGAAGTCCTGCAGCTCCGCCGCCTGCTGCTTCTGCTGCACCAGGTTGTTCAACTGGCGCAGCGCCACGCCGCGGCGCCGCTCGGCGCCAAGGATCTGCCGCTCGATCTGCTGGATCTCGATATCGAGCACCGTGACCTGGAAGATCCAGTCCGCCTCGCGACGGTCCCATCCACCCTCGGTCAGTGCCAGGCCGGCCTGCGTGCCGTTGATATCGGCAACCGTGTAGAGAATCCTCGCGGCCGCGGCGAACGCGTGGGCCAGCTTGGTGCCGATCGGCATCTGGAACACCGACACCGGGGTGGACGCGATCCCGGCAACGCCGGTCGTATTGTCCGGAATCAGGTTCATGACCTGGCCGACACCTTCCACGATGTTGCCGGCGGCGCGCGTGGTCATGGAAACGCCGGTCAGGTTCTGGTAGGCCTGCTCCTTCGGGATCAACCCATTCGCGATCAGGTCGCTGTAATATTGCCGCCGCGCCTGCGCCCCCTGCTTGGTCTTCTGCAGTGCCTGCACCTGCCAGTCCGCTTCGCGGAATTCCATGCGGCGGATCTCCTCGGTCAGGTTGAGGAGCTGGCGTTCGTGCGCGGCACGCATGGCCGCGAGGAACTCGGCATCCCCTTTCTCGAAGGCGGCCAGCAGCGCGGCGCCAAAGGTGCGGACTTCGTTCGCCGTCTCCACGGCGCGCTGGATGAGGAAGGGGAAGCGGTACGGGCTGGGCGGACAGCAGCAGCCGTCGTCGTCAAGGCAGTTCGCGGCCGCAGTCTTCCATCCGCGCCGCACCGGATTGTTGCCCCAATATGAGGTATCCAGATTGGGGACGCCGCCCGCCAGCCGCGCCTTCGTCAGGCAGCGGTGCAGGGCGTCCAGCTGGTCGGCGACGCAGTCGTAGATCTCCATCAGGCGCGGGTTGAGCGGGGCCAACCGCGGGATAAACGCGGTTACCGTCTGCGCTTTGGTGCCATCATCCTGGCCGAAGATCGTGCGCGGCCGCTCGCCGAGGAATCTCGAGAGCGTGTCGAGGCGCAGCCGCGCCATGGCGTAGCCCTCGGGGGAATGCCGGCACATTGCCGCCTGCGCATGCTGAAGCAGGGTTTCGAGATACGCCAGGACGACACTTCGCTGCCGGGACGCAAGCTCGGTCTTCACCAGCGTGTCGCAGCACGGATCCTGGCCGGTGCGCATGCGACCGCCCGTCGACACCGCCGCGCGCGGCGTCGATGCTGCAGCAATGCCGCGGCCAGCGGGCTGTGCGGGATTGGCCGGGGTATTCGGATTTGGCTCGTTCGTGCCACCGGGAACGTTGGTCCCGGGGATCGTCCCGGTCGACGGCGGCTGCGGCGTGCGGCAGGTCGCCCAGCGCAGGTCCTTGTCGCCAGGCGCGAAGTAGAGCTCGTACCATTTCAGGGCTGCCTCGAAGCGGCAGTGGGCGCGCAGCGTTCCGGCGACCGTCATCGCGGTCGAGTAGAGCGAAGGCTCAAGCGGGGCGCCGGAGGTGAAATAGACGAAGAACGGATACGCCTGCAGCAATGGAGCGAGCGGTGCCGGGGCCAGGGGCGTCGCGATCACCTCGGGCGTTACGACGGCGGTATCCGGCGTAATGTCGTAGCGGAAGCCCCACGGCGACGGGTCCGTATGGCCCGGCGGGAGCGCCGCCGCGTTCGTGATCCGGAACCGAAGGGAGTCAACCTCGCGGCCCAGGAATTCGAGCTGTGGCTCGCCGCCGGCAGGATTGACATGCGCGCCGTCGTCGGTGATGCGCGGGGTCTGGAATTCTCCGTTATGCACGCGGCACCATGCGAGCTTCACCATCGGCCGCGGCGGCCAGGCCAGCAGCTGCGGCAGACGGTCACGGCGATGCCAGTCCGAGGTCATGTCGGCCGGCACGACACCCCAGTCTGCGTCCTGGAACAAGGATGGGTCCGCGGGATTCAGAACACCCGGATCGTAGTACTCGGAGTTCACCAGCCAGAAGTAGTACTCGTCCATGACCGGCGCATGCACGTGTCCGCACTCGGCGCAGCACACCGAGCCCGACCTCTCCGGCAGCATGAACGCGGACGTGGCGGGCGGCTCCCCGGCAGCGGCAATGCGCAGGAACCGCGTGCCGAGGCGGACCGCCGCCTGCAGCCAGAGCGGAGGCTGCGGAGACTCAGCGCCGGGGGGCGTTCCTGTGGACGCGTTGGCAGGCACCGTAGCGGCGAGCATGCCGCGAGCGGCCCCCGGGACATTGTTGGTCGTGCCCGGGGTCGGGCCGGCAGGCAGCCGGAGCTGCGACGGCGCCAGCCAGCTGGGTCTTGCGTGGCGCTCGGGCCGCCCCATCAGCCCGAGGTTCTCGGGCTGCGGCACCTGCTTCAGATGCGACGGTTCGCGATGCTGCAGCGCGGTCAGCAACGGATGGGCCGGCCAGTAGGGTCCGGGCCAGTACTCCATGCCGCCGGGTTGCGGCGCGGTCAAGGTGGCGCGCCGCAGCTCGGATTCGAGGAAGCGGAATGCTTCGGCCTGGAGCGCGCGTTCGTGCTCGGTCCACTCGACGTAGTTCTCCTGGTACAGCGTGCGGCGGCGGCAGGCCTGCCAGATATGGAAGATCGCAAAGAGCTTGTCCCATGCCGAGGCAAACGCAGGGGTCACCACGAAGGTCGGCTCCTGCGCCAGGCGTGCGCGCTCTACGAAGGACTGTACCGCCGTGACCGCTTCTTCAATGCGGCTGAGCTTCTGGCAAATGCCAGCATCGACGTCGATCAGCAGCAGCGCACTGAGATCCTTCGCCGACGTCGCAAACGCGCCTGGCACAAACGGAAGCGGGATCCGGTTCATTCCGGTGAGATACGCGACCAGCGCGGTGCGTCCCCGCTCGCGCAGCAGGTTGTTGAGGTGCTCGATGTCGGCGTAGCGCAGCGGGTTGCCGCGCTCGATCATGCCGTCGCGGTAGAACCTTGTCAGGTTCGCGTTGCCGCTGGCCATTGCCGCCGGCGCGCTCGCTGCCCAGAGATCGGGCTGTGCCTGGGCGAGGTCGAGCGGAACGAACGTCTTCAGCAGCCGCCGCACCCACGACGCGGCGTGCCAGACGCGGATTGCCCAGCGATCGTCCGACAGCCTGGCCCAGTCGACGGATACGCCGTCGTGGAAGTCGAGGACAAGCGCGGCATGATCCATGTCGACGCCAAGGTCCATCAGCAGCGGCACGGGATCGGCGGGCTGCTGGTTCGACGCCTCGACGAAGCAGAGCCACGCGAGGCGCTCAGCCCGTTGCTGGACTGCCCGCCGCATCACCGTGTAGTCATGGAAGCGCTCGAACCAGTCGAAGAGCGCCTGCCGGCGCTTGACCGACGGCGTCGCGCGCTGGTCGAGCGGCGCCGGTGGCTTGCGTTCCGGATCGCCGTTGTAGGTGTCGCCAACCGGCAGGAAATTGAAGTCCAGATACGCGCGGTGCGATGTATACGGGGTGCCAGGAACGTAGGTGAAGCCGGCGAACAGGCCTGGCGACGACAGCATATACCCGGTCTCGGAAACGTTTGCCCGCGCCACCAGGCGTGCCGACAGTCGCAGCCGGTGGCAGAACAGCAGCGCCTTGAATGCGCGCTGGTAGGTGCGGCGGATGTCGCGCAGGCTGCTGGTGTACTGCAGGGCCAGATACGCCTTTGCCGACGGCACCACCGCCTGCGCGCTGTTCAGCTGACCCGGCGAGACGTCGCGATACAGGCGCTCGGCCGGCAGCTCGGCAATGCAGTCATCGGTGTCCGGGCCCTGGTACTTCACCGTGAAGCCGGTGCGGGCGCGCGCCAGTTCCTGCTTCTCATCGAACTCCGGTGGCGATTCCTCGAAGTCGATATCGATGAAGTAGGCGCCGCGCTTTAGATGCAGCGGGCCGGACGCACGGTCCGGCGCCGGCTCGTCCGCCCACCGGTAGTTCAGCAGGCGGAACGTCTTCTGTCCGCGCCGCAGGTTGACGCGCCACTTGTTGTGGCTGCACGCCTCGAAATCGGGTGTCTCGCAGTCCGGTGCCGGCGCGCCGGCGAAGAATGTGTACGTGCCCGATGTCTCGACCATGAGCACGCCGGTCCAGCGTGCGGTGTAGCCTTCGGCGCCCGCCAGCGGCTGGCCGTCCGACTCGCGGATCGCCAGGCCGTTGCGCAATACGGCGAACTTCAGTGCCGCCGGCGGCAGCGTGAAATCCAGGTCCGGCACGATCCCGGGAACCGGCGCATTCCAGGCATTGCCCGCCTGTGAGAACGCCGTCATCGGTCCGCGCAGTTCGGCCCATGAACTCCCGCTCGCGCCTTTCACCTCACCGAACAGTCCGGTGCCGGTAAGTCCGGTCAGCGCGGCAAAGGCACCGCCCGCCGGCAACGGCCATGAGAAGCTGGCGGGCGGCTTGCCGTTATCCTGCTCCCACGCCGACGCTGCCTTGTTCTCGTCGCCGAGCAGGCGGCGAAGGATCAGCCACGCCAGATCGGTTTCCGCATCGGTGCCGTCGGAGGCGTAGCCCACATGCGCGGCAAGATGCTCCGCGACGATGTGCGCGCGGCGTGAGAACTCCACGAACGCGCGGCGGAAGTATTCCCAGCGCCGGGTCTCATCCGCTTCCTGGACCAGCGCTTGTTCAGCGGCGGCGAGGCTGGGGAACAGGAACGAGAACCGCGCGAGCTCGGCACGCGGGGCGAAGTACAACTGTTGCACCGCCTTGCGCTCGGCGTCCGTCAGCTGCTCGATCGCATTGAGCTTGAACAGCACGTCCTGGTCGAGCAGCGGCAGGGACGTCACCAGTTCCTTGGCGGCGGCATCGTACTGGAATGGTCCGGGATGCGGGTGGTTCCACATGTTAGCGACGGTTGCCGCGAGAGGCGAGCGGTACTGGCGCGCCTGCGGGCTGACCGGAAACCCGGCGTCAGCGAGCATTGCTGGGAAGAAATGCTCCCCAAGCTCGCGCAGCGGATCGGTGCCCGGCGCAGGCTCGTACCCGAAGTCGGTCCGCATCGCGGTGACGAGGCCGGTCCAGGTCAGCGCGGCGATTTCCTCTTCGGTTGCGTGGACGTCCAGCAGCTTGCGCCGCAGGCACCACAGGTCGTACGGATGCCCTTCCTCCGGGAAGTCGAACGGCTGATCGAGCGCTTCGTTCTTGTCCTGCTGGCAGAACGGATCGTCGCCGTCGAGATGCTGGTCGACCGAGAACAGGTACAGCAGCTCGCCGGTGGTGAACCACGAACCGTAGACCTTGGCCAGGACTTCCGTGAGGCGCAGGGTGCCGGTCGGCTGCGCATTCCACGGCCTCGCGACCGGATCGAAGCCGCTCAGCAGCGACAGCGTGTCGAGGTTGTCGCGCAGGATCTTGATGAACTCGGGCGGACGATGGCGGCGGTGGCTGCCCGGACGCCGGCCGGGCGCGTGCTCGCGCTCGGCGCGGTCCTCGATGCGCCCGAGCAGATGGTCAACGGCCCAGTCGAACGACGCGGTGGGCGCGGCCGCCCACAGGCCAAGCAGGCGTGTGCGAGCCGATCCGGTTGCGTCCGGTGCCGCGTCCGGGTCGGTGCCCAGCGCGAGCCGCCAGTCGTCTCGCAGGATCTGGAAGGCAGCCAGCTGGCGGATGAACTCCGGGTTGACGTTCGCACCCTGGAACAGGCCGAGCACCAGACCGATGTCGCGCAAATCCGCAAAGCTGTAGCCCGCGCCGGGCAGGCACCTGAGCGATCGCCACAGGCGGATGAAGACGATCAGCCGCCGCAGCGCATCTTCAGGCGCCTGCGGATTGACGAACTGGATCACGAGATCTTCCGGGCAGCACGGTTCGCAATCCGGGAATCCGGCTTTCGGCGTCGTCCCCGTGGCGCCCGTGGTCCGCCCGGCAGCGGTCCCTGGCGCGGCCGGTTGCCGTTCAAACTCGACAAACCTGGCTTTCCAAAGCTCGAGGAACTCGCAGTAATCCAGCCCCGTGCGCTTTAGGAACTCCGGCACATGCACGACGATCGACTTCCAGTCGACCCCGTTGATCGTGGCCGACGGGAAGCCGTACATCTTGAGCAGGTCGGCCGGGCCGATTGGATCGACGTACAGGGTCTGGTACTCGGCCGGGGACAGGCGCAGGTACTCGATCGCCAGCTCGATCCGTACCGGATACCGCCACAGATGCTTCTGGAAGTCCGCGGCCTCCTGCTTCGCGTCGATCGCGAACTCGGTGATCTCTTCGCGGAACGCGCGCATGGTCGCGAACCGCGACGTTCCCATGCCGCACAGGTACGTGCGCGAAATGTCGAGCGGCTGCGAATAGGGCAGCAGCGGCGAGGAAAAATCGCCGGCGAGCTTCACATAGGCGCCGGGCTCCTTCACCGGCGTTGCCGGCGTCGAATGCTCCGGCAGCGCGGCGAACAGGGTATTCGGCGCGTGCCCGGTGCCGTCGTCCGCGTCGGCGGGTCTTAGCGCGTGCCCGCCCAGCGCCGTGGCGCTGGTGTCATAGACGACGCCAGGAGCGCCGTTGTCGGCGAGGTCCTCGAGGTTCTCATTGACAATGTCGATCAGCGGCAGCGTGGTGTGAAGGTTTGCGGCCGTGGCGTGAAGGCTGCCGAGCGCACCGCGGCGCGGCGCGACCAGGTCGGCGAGGGTGCCGCCGGTTGCCGCCGGATGCTCGCATGTGGCGCCGATACCGGTCGCGAGCAGATCCTGCAGATACTTCACCGGCCCGAGCGGCGACAGGTGCCATGGCGGGATGCAGTTGATAAGCGATCCGTCCGGATTGACCGGCGTGAACGGACCCGGAGCGGCCGGCGGC
>NZ_JFJW01000051.1:21873-32608 GCF_000611125.1 Cupriavidus sp. SK-4 | reverse complement strand
CGGCGGCCTGGATTGCCGCGGCAAACGGATAGGCCACCGTTCCCGTCAGCGCGTACTCGAACTCGGCGGCCGACAGCGCCTGGATTTGTGCCCGCGAGGTGAATCCGCGCGCGTAGAGCGCTTCGAGCAAGGAGAACTGCAGCGCCGCCGGCCCGACGCCGGTGGTCGCGCGCAGCAGCTCGTCGATGGTCTTGAGCGCGTCGAGCAGCCACGCCTGCGCGGCCGCATCGCCGGGAAACACGGCCTGCAGCGCGTTCACGATGGCGGGCGCGCCCCAGTTCGCCACCGGAAATGCAAAGCCGGGGGCGGCCGCGAGGAACGCAGCGAAGGGATCGCCCGCGGCAATGGGAATCGACAGCGCGTTTGCAATCGCGCCCGCGGGCGGCGCCGGCGCGATCGACAGCACTTCAAAATACTTGCGCAGCTGGCGGATGAACGCCTCGACCCGCTCCGCGGGCGTGCCAGGGTTGGTGAAGTCCGGAAGCAGGCCAACGTTGGCAGGCAGGAAGAAGGCGTGCCACTGCTGGACCGTGCGTGCCTTGAGCTGGGCCACGTTGGCGACCGGGATGCCCTTGATCGCGGCGATCAGCGCGGTCGATGCCGGCGTGACCGCGGTCTGCTGCGTGATGACGGCAAGCACCAGCTCGAGGTGCCCGGGTACCAGCGCGGCTGGGAACGGGCTTTGTTGCCAGAACGGGTCGATCGACGGCACCATCTGGGCCAGCCATGCCGTGACCAGCGCGTTCACGTTGGCGTTGAGCGGACAGAGCGGGGCGCGCTGCACACGGCCCCGGCCGATTGCGGCGAGCCGGCGCGCCGCGTTTTCCGGCGTGGTGGCCGGGGCGGCGATGATATTGGCGTCAAGCGCCGCCTTGATGGACGCAACGATGCGCGATTCGTCCTCGTCGGTGGCCATCCGGTAGCGCTCCTGGGCGGTGACGTTCGTCGCCAGGACCGCCGAAAGCGCATAGAAGTATTCGGCAGGAACCTGGAAATCCAGGACCAGCCCGCCATCGTTCACGATCACGACGTCCGCCCGACGGAACGTCGCGCCCGGGGTCGGGGGAGGGCCGGGCTCTACCGGGAAGCGCAGGCCGACGCGTCCGGGGTTGGCGCTCTGCTGCCCGGCCCACACCGCGGCCGACGCGGCGAAGACGTACTGCGCCAGGCGATCCGCGTTGGCGTTCTGCAGTGCGTAGTACCCGAGCAGGCTGGCTTCATACTGCTTGCGGTCCATGTCCGCCTTGTCGCGCTCGTCGGCGCTCCACGACGTGTCGGTCGGCGGGCGCGTGTACATGTCCTCGAGCCGCCGGTTGTTGGGACGCTCGGGCGGAGGCGCGATCTGGCGGTTCCAGATGATCTCGCGCGAAACCTGGCGCGACTGCGCCGCGGTCAGCGGGCTCCGGTTGGCGAGCGTGGCGCCGCCGCCTGGGTCCTGCGCCAGCACCTTGTTGATCGCATTGCGCAGCGGCACGAACTTGGGTGGCGTGCCGTCAGGCGGCAGCTCAACGAAGGCGGCATTCGGATCGAGCGCGACCGCGGGGTCCGGCAGCGTCAGCACGACCGCGGGGGGATCGACGCCAATGTAGGTCAGCGGATTGTTCGAGAGCGGTGCGTTGGGCTCGACCTTCACGTTGAAGTCGAGCCGCTCGTAGGCAACGAGTTGGGTGCCCTGCCTGATCTCGAGGCGCAGATCGGTCGTGTTGAACTCCGCCGCGGGCGGGGTCAGCTCGATGATCGCCGTCGCCACCGCTTCAAGGCGTACGTCCGGGAATGGCGGCGCGGGCAATGGGTTCACCTGCACCGGATATACGGAGAAGTGCTGCACGATCCGCTGGTTGGCGGGATTGAATGCCGGGCCAACCGCATTGATGCCCGTATTCGGGATCCAGGCGCCCTGTGCCTGCCCGACCAGCGTGCCATCGGCTGAGTTGCCGAACGACAGGTCGAACGCTCGGATCGTCAGGTTGTTGAGATAGCTCTTGAAACTGGCGCCGCTGGTCGGCTTCATTGGCGCGAGGCGGACAAGGATGACTTGTGGCATGACTCTTGGCTCCCGTTCCCATGCAAGGCAATGCGATCGGTCAATAGACCCAGTGCGTCGGCACGCCCAGCATCTGGGCGATGTCACGTCGAGCGACTTCGTAGAACGTTTCCGCCGCGGGCTGGACCACTACGTCGTTGTAGACGGACAGGAATGCGGCGGGCGGTGCGACCACACCGACTGCGCTGAGCGTTCCCCTGAACTGCCGATACTCGTCTCCGCTCTGAATATCGTCTGCCGCATGGGACAGGACTATCGGTGCCGTGATGACTGCCCCGGCCGTACCCAGCCCCCGGCCCAGGGACATGAGTGGTGCGGACGTTCTCCATGCACCGGCAATGAAGATGGCTCCCCCCGATGCTTGCACTGTGCCCCCTCCAATGCCCAGCGCGGCCAGGAAGCTGTCTTCTTCCTGGGTGCCGCCGTATATGCTCAGGGCACCGCCAAACACGTTGACCGCGCCGACTCCGGTGCCGTAGCGGCGCAGTGTCGGCAGCTCCACGCGTGCCTGGATCGAAGCAGGGTCCAGGGTGCTGAGATCGTTGTGGGTTCGGACACTTCCGGCGATTGCCGCATCGCGTACGGCCAGCCTCGACGCTTCGTCCCAGATCGGGTTGTACAGATCCGGGGGAATCCTGTCCGTGGGCCCGAGGCCGAGACGGGCACGAAGCGCACTCTCGGCAGCGTCGGCTGGCCCGTAGTAGATCGTGTCCCTGATCAGGTACCCTGGGGCGCTTCCTGCCGCCGCCCTGGCAGCAGGGCCCGAGTACAGGTTCAGCGCGTCGCCCAATGGTGCGCCGGTCGGGCTGACAGGGGCATAACACTTCTGTACCAGGTACGAAAACAGCGAGAGGGCGGTCGAGGCCTCCTGCGCCCTGCTGCTGCTCGAACTGGACGAGGGTGCACGCGACTCGCTGGGCACGTCCTCGGCAAAGGATGCAGGGGGCAAGTCGCGTTCGTCGTCAGGCAGGCTCTGCTGCAAGAGCTCTTCGCGAGCGGTGGGAATAGTTGGATCAATGCAGGTGGCTGTGGTTGGATCGCATTGGGTGCCACTGGGGTCGGTGTTTCGCAGAGGCTGGTTGCCAACGTAGGCAAACACGTTGGTGCCATCGACAAGCCCTGCAGGGTCCGCGGCCGTCCAGCGTCCCAGCCAGCCGGCGTAGTATCTCGCCCCGTGATAGCCCAGCCCTGTCCCTTCATCGCGCTCCTTTCCGGTGAACCGATAGCGCTTTGGGGTGTCGGTCTGGGTCCGGACAGCCTGGTAAGCGGTGCTGCCGAACGGCGTGTATTCCTCGTAGGAAATGATCTGTGCCTGCTGGTCCAGTTCCAGGCAGGCCGAGCCGAGGTGGTTGCCGAGCTGATAGCGCATCAGTTGACCTGACGCCTGGTCGTCGCCCGCCGTATCGAGCGTGCGTGTTTCCACCAGGGCAATGCGCTGCTTGTCGTCCATCACGTGCAGCGTCTCGCGCACCAGCGTGGCACTGTTGGTGCCGATGGGGCCGCCGTGCCTGCGGAAGATCTCGAAGCCGCCAAGGTAGATGCGCTCCTCGATGCGGCCCGGCGCCTTCTCCCAGACCTTGCGGACGCGCTGGCCCGATGCGTCGTACACATGGAAGGCGATGCCGCCGCCGCCAAGCTCGGCCTGGCGCAGCTGGTCCTTGTAGTTCCATTGCATGTTCGGCCCGGGCAGGCCGCCGCCAAGGTGCGGCATGTGGACCATGTTGCCGTGGGCGTCGTGCAGATACATCTCCGCCTGCGGGGCGTTTCCTGGCGGGCCCAGCGTGGTGCGGGTCAGGCGGTTACTGGTCTTGCGCGGCACGCCACCGTCGCCGCCTTCGGCCAGGCCCGGTTCCAGGTATTCGTAGGCACGTGTCCAGCCCGCATGGGCCGGATCGCTGCCGCGATGCTGCATCTGCAGGAAGTTGCCGACGGCGTCGTACACATAGCGCTCGGTGTACGTGCCCATGGCGCTGCCGTCGTTGGGGGCGAAGCGTCCGGCCGCGTCGGCACTCAGCAGGCCGGAACGGCCGGCGTCGTTGTGTGAATGGGCAGTCGGCGCGCCACCTTGCCCCAGGTGTTCGCGGCCTGTTGCCTGGATCAGCCGGTAGAGCGCGTCATAGATGTAGTCGTTGCCCGGCTCGACGCGCTTGTTCCTGAAGTAGACGGCCTGCTGCGCATCGTCATGGATGTGGGTGATGTTGCCGGCCGGGTCATAGATATAGTGCAGGTTCTGCACCTGGCGGCCCGGCCAGCCGGCGATGGGGGTCTGCGGATCATCCCCGGGAAAGTCGGCGGCATTGCGGCGCGTGCGCAGTTGCCTGAGCCGGAAAGTCAGCGGGTCGTAGCGGTAGAAGGTGCTGGCGCCGTTCTTGTAGTCGATGCGCAGGCGCTGTCCCTTGGCGTTGTAGTCGATATCGGCAACGCCGACCGGCGATGGCGCCTCGTCGTTCGGGTCCAGCAGCGCAGCGGGAGTCGCCGCGTGGTCCAGCCACACGTCCACCCGCTGCAGCAGGTTGGCCTGGCTGAACACCGGCTGGATGATATTGCGCCTGGCGCCGGCCAGGCTACTGTGCGGCGCAATCGACTGGACGGCGCGGTTGAGCGCGTCGTAGCGCGTGCTGCCCTCGAAGCACTCGGCATCCAGTCGCGGGTCTGACTGCCAGTCGGGAAGGGCGGTGTAGTCGCTGGCCAGGCGCCGCGTGCTGTGCAGTAGATTGCCCTTGAAGTCGTAAGCCTCGGTCGGATTGCCGTTGGCATCGAGCCGGCCGTTGGTGACCACGCCCGCCGAATCGAAGTGACGGTAGACGCGCGTGCGCAGGTTGAGCGCTCCGGCGTTGGCGAGGCCTTCGCCGTACTCGATCCGGTCAACGACGATGTCGCGATCCAGTGTGCGCGGGTCGGAATCCGTCGTGCTGCCGCGCACCGTCTGCTCTGCCGGCCGGCGTAGTGCGTCGTACGTGGTGGTGAAGTCGTGGCCGCGGCTGTCCCAGGCACGGATGGGCTTGCCGGTCACGTCGTTGAGCATCCAGCGTGCACCGGCGTCCATGCTGAGCTGGTGGATGCGGTTGCCGAGCATGTCATAGGCATAGCGCATGATGACGCGACCGAGCGGATCGCCAGCCTGCCGGATGGCGTCGCGCACGGCGCGCTGGTTGCCTTCGATGTCCAGCTCGACCCGGGTGGCAAAGGCTTCTTCTGTGCCGTCGAGGTCGTGGCCAGGGCAGGCAATCCGGTTGCGCGCGACGGTGAGGAAGGGGCGGCCGAGCGTGTCGAAATGGGCGATGGTGGGGGTATCGGCATGCGCTTCGGCGCGCAAGGCGACATTGCGCTCGTTTGGTCCAAGGGCGCCGCCAACGCGCTGTGCATGCCAGGTCTGCCAGGTGTCCGGCTGAGTCTTGAAATACCCGGCGACGTAGCCTCCGATGTCCGGGTCCGAGCGCGGGTCGCCGGTCTGCGCACTGCGTGGGGCGCAGGTGTCGTTGACATCGTAAGTCGCCTGCTGCCAGGGATTGAAGACCACCTTCTCGAACGTGTGGTTCGGATGCAGCTTGGCGACCACGCGCCCGGCCGGGTCGTAGAAGAGCACCGGGCTGACGCCGAGGCGGACATCGAACTCGAAGCGGTTGCTATCGGTGAAGAACGGCTCGTATTGGCGGACGGGCTTGCCCTTGTTATTGAAAACGGTCCAGCCGCTGCCGACCCAGCGCGGCCAGACCTCATTGGATGTCATCTCGGGCACGCCATCCGCGCCCGCGATGATCCTGCCGTTAGCGTCGCGCCGTGGCCCGGGCCCCGGTTCGGCCTGGATTTTCCTCTGGATTTCGCGGCCGAAGCCGTCGGAGTAGCCAAAGCTGAGCTGGATCCTGAGGCCCTGTGGCGGCAGGGGCGCGCTGACGTGGGTTTCACGTGTGAGCGTCGCGGAACAGGCCGGCTGCCACGCGGCGGCATCGTGAGGATTGGCCTGCCGGGTGCGGCGGAAGCGGTCGAGGTCGTAGACGATGCGGGTGCTCGCACCGTTCAGCAATTCCGCCGCGGCGGCATGCGGGTCCGCTGCATCGAAGAACGCATCGAGCTGGGCCTGCGTGACGTCGCTGGCGAAACCATCGAGCGTGTCGCCTTCCACTGGTGCGGGAAGCGGCTTGCCCATGATGGCGGTGCCGGTCACCATGCCGAGCGTATCGAAGGCGACTTCGGTCTGGTTGCCGTTCGGATCGCTGACCAGGCGCGGCTGCAGGACCCGGTAGTCGTTGGCGTCCACCGTCACACGGTTGCCGAGCACATCGCGGGTTTGCGCAAACAGCAGGTCGTGGGCGTCGAAGTCCACGAAAGCGTGCTGGCCGAAGGCGTCGCGATAGCGGCGGGGCAGGAAGAAATGCTGTCGCGCCTGCACCAGTTCTGTGGTGGCGTCGCCGGCGGGATCCGCGCCGTAGAAGGACCGTCCCGAGGGAATCCACCAGTGGTCGTCCGGGTCGCTCGCGGGGAAGCGCCCGTCCTCCTTGAGCGCCTGGCCCTGCAAGTAGCCGCCCTGGCCGCCGAGGACGGCCGCCGGATCGGGNCCGCCGGATCGGGCCCCAGCGGCTCGGCCGGCCGCCCCTGGCGAGGGCGCAGGAAGACCTCGGCGAGCAGGCCAGGGGTGAGGGCGAGCTTGTAGCTCTCGCCCGGCAAGGCAAGCGGTTGCAGGATCCCGAGCGACAACAGGCTACCCAGGTCGTCGTGCAGGTATAGGGTGCGCATCCATTCGATGCGGCGGCGGCGCTGGCTGCCGGTCGCTGTGGCCTCGTAAGCGACTTCCGGGCCGCTGAACCTATGGCGCAGACGGCCTGCTGCGCCAGGATCTGGCTCGACGAAATCCGTAGCCTGGTAGCGGCCGTCCGGACCGGTGGCTGGGTAGTCTGTCAGCTCGAAGGAAATTGCCTCGCAGGGCAGGGGGGTGCGATGGGCGTCTGGCGACTCGATGGCGTTGGTGAAGCGGTTCTCGGTGTAGGTAAGCAGCGGGGTGGCTTGCCGGGCCTGGTCGGCCGGATGGAACCCGTCGAATCCGGGGTTCGGCGCCAGTTGCACATGTCCCTGTGCATCGGTCACGCGAATCCGTGCGCGACGCCCGTAGCCGATCGCGGCTTGCTTGAGCACATTGCCGAAGGCATCCACCTCCAGCGTCAACGCGTGCTGAACGCGCGGGTCGCACGGATTGCGCTCATAGTGGTAGCTGACGGTCTCGCGGGCATGGGTGAAGTAAACCGCGTGGCGGTTGTCTCCCCGCGGCTGCAAGGTGTGAATGGTGAAATTCTGCTCGGTGACGGAGTACGGGGTGCGGGCACGCAGGAGCTGCCCAGGCGTTGCGCCGGAGCCGGCATCGTCCGCGTAGACCTCCTGTCGCAGCATGGAGCCCTTGAGTGCGCGGCAGGCTTCGCGCTCTTCGTCCGGGGACAGGCCGGCTGGCAGCACCGTGTCCGGCAGCAGCTGGGCCCGGGCTTCTGCGTCGGTCAGGCCAGGCTCGCGGAAATACTCGCCCTGGTCGGTGGCGCTCAGCAGGCCGGCAAAGTAGTCGGAGACGTTTTCTCGTCCCATACAGATGCCGGTGTGGAACCAGGTCTTGGTGTGCACCGGAGGCACATGGGTTGCGGCGGCGATGTTGTCCGCGCGGGAGGTGCCATCGGCAAGGGCAGCAAACGCCTCGGTATCCCATTGCTCCACCATGCCGAAGCCGCGGAACTCACGCTCCTCGGGATCGAAGTAGCCGTGGTGGTAAGCGTAGCAAGTGAGCAGGCGATTGCGGCTGATATGGTCGCAGGTTTCCACGCGCTCGACCACGTGGACCGGAAACGGCAGCCGGGTGATCCACGGCTTCCCGTCGCGCTTGTCCTGCAGGTAGAACCTGGTGGAGGGGGCGTAGTCGACGCGCGTCTCTGCCCCGAGGTTGTTGACGGTCCTGACCAGCAGATGCGGCTTGCGCCCGCCCATGAGGTTGACATAGCGCATCGAACGCCGCGCGTCGCCCGGCAGCGCCGATGACCAGACCAGGCAGGCCGTGCCGTTGCCGAGCAGGTCGGTGGCCAGGATGCTTGCCAGGTCATCGATGCGCGGGAACACCTTCAGCACGTGTGGCTGGCTCCAGCCGTTGCCGGACTGGTTGAAGTACAGCCGCACGCCATCGCGGTGCAGGTAGATGATGTCGGTGGTGCCGCTGCCGTCAATGTCGGCCAGGCGCAGATAGCGATGGTCGAACTGGCCCGGATGGTCGAACCAGGGCGCGTTGTCCATCGTGATCTTGGCGCCGAAGCGGCCATAGCCCAGGTTCGGCCAGTAGCAGACTTCCCCGTTGCGGATGCGGACGATGTCGGTCAGGCCGTCGCCCGAGAGATCGGCCAGGTAGACCGACTGGGTGCCATCGGCAAAGATGACGCGCGGGCCTTGCTCTTCATCGAGCGCCTGCGCGACGTGCCGTGCCGGGCCGAAGCCATCCTCCCCGAGCAAGGCATGCCAGACAAAGGCATTGTCTTCGGTGATCAACACATCGGCACGGCCGTCGCCGTCCAGGTCCACGAACCTGAGGTTCGGATCGCGCAGATTGCGGTTCAGGCGCGAGGCGAATGGACGGAAGGGTTGCCAGCCTTCGGCCTCGTCATGCTCGTACAGGCCGGGGGCGGCGCCTTCCATGACAACCACGTCGGGCTGGCCGTCGCCGGCGAGGTCCATGAACTCCGCGCCGCTGGACAAGCTGGCACCGGGCTTCATGGAGACGGCTTCGAGCGGCGCGAATTTCGCCCTCACTTCCTCCTGGCCGCCCGGCAGCCTTTCCGGTATCGGGCTGAGATTGCGCTTGTAGTACCAGGCCCCGGCCTGCTCGGTGAGGATGCCGGCAAGCCCCTCGCCGTGCAGGTCGGTCCAGCGGTAGCTGCTGCCGTCCAGGCCGATGGGCGCCTCCAGGCTCTCTGGGTCCACTTCCTCCACCACATCCTGCACCTCGGGCGCGGTGTACTCGAACTCCAACGGCGGAAAGCTGCGCCGGTTGTAGCCGCCATTGTGCCGACGGTAGCCGGTCTGGGTGACCGCGCGCAGGAAAGCGTAGATGGGGTTGCGAACGTCAGTGGGGGCGCCGTCCGAATAACTGAAGTCGGTGGAGCGCACCAGGCAATCGCGCTCTACACCCGCTTCGCCCGGGAAGTGGTGGAACATCAGGACACGCCGGCAGATCCGGTAGGTGCGCAACTCGAAGCCGGCGCGATATGCGGAAAATGGATCCTGGCGCGCGGGCCATGTGCCGGTTTCGGCGGGCGTCGGCGCGCTGGCGTCGTGCTCGCCGTAGTCGAAGACGACCTCGAAGAGCCAGGCGTTGCTTGCGTCGCGCGCGCACGAATCAGAGGGCTCGGGCCAGGGGGCATCGTCCGTCAGTATCGGGAAGTAGGGCGAACGATGGCCATAACGAATGCGCTTGAGGTAGCGCTGCGCGGAACGGGACGCATCCGTGCGGTTGCGCTCATGTGCCCTGGCAAGTCCGTTGCCGGCCGTGTCCTCAAAAATCCGCGCCGAGTCCTCGGGCTTGTAGCCATAGACAATGACGTTGCCCTTGTCATCATGGCTCTCGCAGATCAGCCAGCTGAAGACGCGGCTTGGGTCCGCGGGATCGGCAATGCGGCTTTCGGCTGTCCTGCCGTACCAGGTAGTGACGTTGCTCTTTGAAATGGAGCGCCAGAACACGTCGCTAGCATCGGCGAGGTTGGTCCAGCGCTCAATGCGGGCGAACAGGCCCTCGATGCGCGGCCGGAAACGGTCTACCCGGTACGTCAATCCATTGACGGTGCGCGCGGGCAACTGCTCTCGCTCCCATTTCCCTTGCGCATTCGTGAGCACCGGGACCAGGTCCTCGGCGCCGGAGATCATGTAGACGTCGGGTGCGTCCACATGGTCGAGGTAGGTCGGAAGCCCCCGATCGGTCTTGCGAGTGATCGCAGGAAGCGACAGGTTCCAGCCGAAGCCGAACGGACCGTTGCCCGCGCCGGAATCGTAGTTCAGTGAAAGCTGGGGGCCGAAGCCCGAACGGCCCGGGCTTGTTGCGATCGGCACCGACATCGAAGCGGTGCCCGTGACCGGGTTGGCCCCGAACTTCTCGCCAAGACCGCGGATCGCGCCGCCGCCCTTGGGCAGCGAGATCGACGGCGCAGCCTGACCCTGAGTCCCCTGATTGCCCGAACCCTCGCTCGCTGCCGTGCCTGGAATCATGACAGGCGCTCCCGGTGTATTGCTTTTGTTCTTGGCTCCTGCGCGGGGACGCACGTGAAGGCGGCCCTTGCAATGGATGCAGCGTAGAAGACCGCGGCCAAAGTGCAACTGCGAGCCGTTTAACTCTGATCTGCACATTCCCGGGTTCGATGGCACCCGGATACTCGGATGAGCTTGCTGCCTTCGCAAGCATCGCTTTGGCACCAGGCTTCACGCGCGCGGCTGCGAAGCTGGGAGTACCGCCGCCTGCACTCAGTCAGATGGGGGGCGCACGCGAAGCGTGGCTTGGGGATTGGGGCTGCGGGCTGGGGAAAGAAGGGCCGCCCGGCCAGACGTTGCTGTCCCGGTTCGACGTGTTGTTCCAGCAAGATCACTGGACCATCGGACAGCCAGAACCTCGCCTGCGCCAGACGCGCGGCGTGCCGTGGCACTCCATGCCACCAGGCCGGGCTGCGCCAAACTAGACCGGCC
>NZ_JFJW01000051.1:12669-21867 GCF_000611125.1 Cupriavidus sp. SK-4 | reverse complement strand
AACTAGCCCGGCCCGGCCGCCCGCCGTCGGCCGGGCCTGCGGGCGGCCATGCCATTCATCAGGACATCGATGACCTGTTCCGCGTGCTGTTCTGCCTGGGCGGGTGTCATGGGCCCGACGCCATAGAGGCGCTTCAGCAAATGCGTGGCTGACTGTACGGCCGTAAGCATGGCCGTCATCGTGACGCTGGCCCGTTCCGGTGGGTAAGGCTTGAGTAGTTGCGCGGCATGGCACTCCGCGATCAGCGCATCGAGCTCGTCGTGAAACGGCTTCATATAGTTGTCCACCAGCCAGTCCAGCCTTGGACCATCCTGCGCGACTTCCATCAGGACCAGGGAGTGCGCTGCCGGATGCAGGACATTGCTCACCGCGAAGGCCCTTAGCGCTGCCTGCAGGCGGGCGAGCGGGTCGGAGCGGTCGAGGGCAGCCGCTGCTTGCCTGGACGCGGCCAGCATTCCCGTGTACGCGTTCTCCACTACCGCGCGCCAGAGCCCTTCCTTGCTGCCGAAATGGTAGTTCAGCAGCGGTTGCTTTACGCCCGCGCGGTTTGCGATCGACAGTACTGACGCCCCGTCGAATCCCTTTTGCGTGAACTCGATTTCGGCGGCGTCGATCAGGCGCTGACGCCCCGGTACCTCGGCGGCGCGGGCGACTGGTGTCGGGGCGGCGGAGGCTTCGGTGGCGCGCTTTCGGGCAGGAGTCTGCGAGCGTCGGCTCTCAACAGTTGTCATGGTGGTTTGGGACGCGTTTCACACACGGTAGCGATGTCGCCATTCTCCCACATGGCCGGGACCTGACCTCCAGCCCATCCGGGGGCGGCGGCTTTGCCGGGCCGTCCGCTCGCGCGTTCGCCTGGCCTCCTTATATAAGTATAAATACTAGTGTGCGTTTGACTTATACGTATATAAATTCACGTTCCAGGGCGGCCATGAGGCGGCGAGCAACATTGGGGGCAGGATGCGCGTGGTGGAAGTTCCGGTATTAATCGTGGGCGCTGGCCCGGTTGGCATGCTGATGGCAGCGCTGCTGGCGGACCAGGGCATTGAATCGCTGCTGGTCGAGCGTCGTGATGACCTGCATCTCGCGCCGCAGGCGCATGTCATCAACACCCGGACGCAGGAAATCCTGGCCGGCATCGGCGTCACCGACGAGGCGCTGGCCGGTATCACGACCCATAGCGGCGATGCACGCTTCGTGACGTGGCGGCGCAACCTTGCCGAGGGCGACCTGGCCCGCATCGATATCGGCAGCCCCGGCTATCTTGCCGGCATGGCGGCCGCCAGCGGCAAGCGCACCGCGAACATTCCCCAGCATCATCTGGAGCGGCTGCTGTTTGCCCAGGTGTCGCGCCGGGTTCGCTGCCAGGCGCGCTTCGGCCATGCCTGGCAGGGCGCGGAGCACAACGAGCATTGCGTCGTGTCGTCCGTGCGCGAGGCCGCGACTGGCGCGGTGTACCGCGTGCGCAGCGAATGGCTGATCGCGGCCGACGGTGCCGGTAGTCCGGTACGGCGCAGCCTGGAGCTGCCCATGGTTGGCGAGACCAACCTGGCGCATCTCATCACCATCAACTTCGAGGCGGATATCCGCCATCTGGTCAAGGACAGTCCGTCGATCCTCTTCTGGGTCCTGTCGGCCGCGGCGCCCGGCACGTTTATCGTCCACGATTCGGCGCGCTACTCGGTGTTCATGACGCCGTATTTTCCGCAGCATGAATCGCCGGCGGACTTTCCCCTGGCGCGCTGCGAGCGCCTGCTTCGGACCGCGCTCGGGGATCGCCACATGCCTTTGCGCATCACGTCGCTGTCGAACTGGACGATGCAGGCGCACATCGCCGCGTCCTATTGCAAGCAGCGCACCTTCCTCGTGGGCGATGCCGCGCATCGCTTTCCGCCCACTGGCGGACTCGGGTTGAACACAGGCGCCGCCGACGCGCACAACCTGGCATGGAAGCTGGCCAACGTCATCCGGGGCAGGGCGGGTCCGGGGCTGCTCGATACCTATGGTGACGAGCGCAAGCCAGTGGCCGAGAGGAACTGCGGCGTCAGCGTGGCAAACCACTGGAAGATGCGAGAGGTCACCGCGGCCTTGGGTCTCGATGACGACAAGTTGCCGACGCTGGCGCGATTGCGCGCCAGCGCACCGGCCCGCGCGCTGCCCGCTGCGCTGCGGTCCGCCGTGAAGCGGATGTTGGTGGCGCCCGTCGACGCGCGCACCCGGCGCGTGCAACTGGCGGCAACGCCGCGGTTCGCGGCCATCCAGCGCAACGTGCAACAGGCTGCTGAAGCGCAGATGGAGCATTTCAACACGCTCGGGCTTGACCTGGGCTACGTGTACCGGAGCGCGGCTGTCTGCGGCAGTGAGGCGATGCCCTCGGGGCCGCCAATGGCGACAAGTTCCGTACTGGGGGTGGCGCAGTCGTTCACCCCGGGCGGGCGCCTGCCGCACTTCCGGCTGAAGGACGCTTCCGGCGCGTCCGCCACTTCGCATGACCTGGTTGGCAACGGGCACTTCCTGCTCGCGGGCTTCGGGCGGCATGGCAAGGCATGCGCCGGGCTTGCCGCGGGTGCGAGCCAGCGGCTTGGCGGCCTGCCGGTGCACGGCGTGGACATTGGCGCAGTCATCCATTGCGCCGACAAGCAGCAACTGTCCCTATGGAACCGGGGCCTGCCGGACGGCGTCATCCTGGTGCGTCCCGATGGCCATATTGCCTGGCGCCATGCCTCGGTGACGGATGTGCAGGCGGAGGACGTGCTCGCTGCCCTCTGCCGGGTGCTTCAGGCTCCCGTGTCGTCGCCCCTCGCCGCAACGCGGCCACCTTTCAACACACTTGCGAAGGTTCACCAGTGACACACGATTCCGAAGCCGCGCCGCAGCGCCAGGATGGGCATTCCGTTCCGGTCCCGATTCCCGTGGCGATCATCGGCGCGGGCACGGCCGGCACCGTGCTGGCCTTGCTCCTGGCCAGCCGCGGCATCCGCAGCGTGCTGGTCGAGCGACAGGGCGATGCGGATACGCATCCGCGCGGACACGTCTGGTCCGCCCGCGCGATGGAGGTGATCCGCGCCATCGATGTCGAACTTGCCGAGCAACTGCGCGAGATCAGTTCGCCACCGCTCAAGCTGCGCTACATCACCTGGTGCACGTCGCTGGCGGGGGCCGACCTGGGCCGCTGCGTGCCGGTCGGGAATGACCCCGCGCATACCGCCAGCCTGCTGGGTAGCGGCCCTTGCCGCCCATTGCACTTGTCCCAGAACGTGACCGACCCGATCCTGCGGGAGCGCGTGGCACGCAACGCGCTGATCGAGTTCCTGCCTGGCTACGAACTGGAGTCGTTGTCGCAGGACCAGCATGCCTGCACGTTGACGCTGCGCGAACTTCGCAGCGGCCTCAGCGTGCGGCGCAGCGCGCGTTTCGTGGCCGGCGCCGATGGCGCGCAGAGCACGGTGCGGCGCCTGCTGGGCGTGCCATCTGTCCAGACGCCGCTGCAGGCGGTGGTGCAAATCCATTTCCGCGCGCAGTTGGGCAAGCTGACCGTAGCGCGGCCAAGCCCCTTGTACTGGATCTTCAATCCCAGGGTGGTGGGCACGCTTACCGCCCACACCGCCGATGAACAGGACTGGGTGCTGACGACCGCGGTGCTGCCTGCGCTCGAGCCCGCCGGCGGGATGCCGGCCGCGCAGGCGCTGTCGCTGGTGCAGGCCGCAATCGGCGACGACAGCGTTGAGGTCAGGGTGCAGTCCGTCCGCCCCTGGACCATGGCGCTGCGCCGTGCGGAAGTGACCCGGGTCGGGCGCGTGCTGCTGCTTGGCGACGCCGCAGCGGGCTTCTCCGCCATCGGCGGCTTCGGCATGAACCACGGCATCGAGGACGCGGCGAGCCTGGCGTGGCGGCTGCAGATCCTGCTGGGCAGCTTTGTGCCCGACGACCTTGCTCAGGCGCTGTTGTCCAGCTATGCCGACGAGAGAGCGGCGAGCGCCCAGGCGCATGCCAGCCGTACGCAGCAACTGAGCGACCTGGCCGACCAGGTGCTGCGCGCCACCGGCGTGGATCCGGACGGTTTCCAGACCTTGTCCGCGCTGTCCCGGTCCCGCTGGGTCCGGCTGCTGCCCAGGCCTGCCGCGCGCAAGCTGTTCCGGGCCGCGACCGGCGCCGGCCTGAAGCCGCTGGGCCGGCTCGTCGACCCTGGCCAGGCAGGGGCCGACACCCGCGCCCGCGTGCGCAGGGCGATCGACCGGCAGCGGGAAGTGTTCGTGACGCTGGGCACCGATCTTGGCTATGCGCATGCGACGGGCTTCCTCTGCCGCGAGCCCCATCCGCAAGCGAAATCGCCGCACGCGGGTACCGACTACTGGCCGGAGACCAGCCCCGGCGCGCTGGTTCCCCATCTGTGGAGTGAGACAGATGGCGCATCGCTGTCGACGCGCGACCTGGCCCGGCGTGCGCCTATGACGCTGCTGGTCCACGAGCAGGAGCGCGTGCGCTGGCAGGCAGCGCTGGCGCAACTGCGCGACGCCTGGGGCATCGACGTGGCGTGTCCGCAGGTCGGCACCGGCGACGATGCGCAGTTCCGCATCGGTGCGCCGGCGTTTGCCGAAGCCTTGCAGATCGATGTGTCCGGCGTGCTGCTGCTGCGCGGCGACGGCATCGTGGCCTGGCGCAGCCGCCGCCAGTGCGCCGATCCCGGCGCGGCGCTGCAGGCGGTGATGGCGCGCATGGTTTCCCAATCCAGCACGACCCGCGCCACGAGCGCGGCAGACCTTATCAAGGAGATGCAATGAGCGACAGCATGGACCAGTTCCCTATCCCCTGCCCAGACCCGGACGCGCGCCCGCCGCAAAAGCTCGCGCATATCGTGCTGGCCACGCGCCGGTTTGACGAAACGATCCACTGGTGGAGCATCGTGCTGGGCGCCCGCGTGATGTATCGCAATGCCTTGCTCTGCTTCCTGTCCTTTGACGAGGAGCATCACCGCCTAGCGCTGATCAATGCCGCGAACTTCTCGCCCCGCCGGCGCGAGAGCACGGGCCTGGACCACGTGGCCTTCACCTACAGCTCGCTCGGCGACCTGCTCCACACCTATGAGCGGCTCAAGGGCCATGACGTTCGCCCGGTATGGTGCATCAACCACGGACCGACCACCTCGCTGTACTACCGCGACCCCGACGGCATCCAGGCGGAACTGCAGGTGGACAACTTCGAGACGCCGGAGGCGCTGGAAGTGTGGCTGCGCTCGGGAGCCTTCGCGGAAAACGCGGTCGGTGTCGAGTTCGATCCGGAGCATCTGCTCGAACGCTACAAGGCTGGCGAGCCGGAAGCCAACCTGAAGCAGCCCGGCGCGGTGACCAGCCGCCAGTTCCTGACCCTGCGCTGAAAGGGGAGAGCCCGTGAGATTGTGCACATTTTCCACCGCGCAGGTGAAGGGCCATGTCGGACTGGGCCTGGCCGACGGCCGGGTGCTCGATGTGACCGCGACCTTCGCGGGTGACGCGCGCTTTGCCTGCCTGCTGGCGCTCATCGAGCATCAGCATGACACGCTGCCGGCCTTGCGGGCGTTGCTGGAAGACCGCACCCGGAACGGCGCGCACCAGGTGTACGCGCTGCGCTCGATTCAGCTCCAGCTCCCTTACCGTCCGCCGCAGATCCGTTGCTTCAGCGTCTACGAGCAGCATCTGCGCAATGCCTTCGGGCAGGTCATGGCCCATGGCGTCAGCCCGGCCACAGGCCTGCTGATGCGGGCGCTGGGTGCGGGCAGGGTGCCGAAGGCCTTTTACGAAACGCCGATGTACTACAAAGGGGCCCGTCTCAATCTGTCCGGCCACGGCAGCAGGGTGGCCCGGCCCGATCCCGGCAGCAAGCTCGATTACGAGGCCGAACTTGCTGTCGTGATTGGCCGCCCCGGCAAGAACATCGACCGCTCGGTGGCGATGTCGCACATCTTCGGCTACGTGATCTTCAACGATTTCTCCGAACGCGCGCAGCTGATGAAAGAAATGCGCGCCCGCCCGAGTGCCGGCCCGGCCAAGGGCAAGGACTTCGACGGCAGCAATAGCCTCGGCGCCTGGATCGTCACCGCCGACGAGATCGCCGATCCACACGCGCTCGATGTCACCGTGCGCGTCAACGGTGAAGTGCGCGGGCAGGGCAGCACTGCGGGGATGACCCATCGCATCGACCGCATCGTCAGCTACGCGTCGTCCAACGAGACGCTGCACGGCGGCGAGCTGCTCGCCACCGGCTGCGTGCCGAACTGCGCCGGCATCGAGCAATGGCGCTTCCTGGAGGACGGCGACCGCGTCGATGTGGAGATCGCCGGGCTGGGCGTCCTGACCAACTCGATCACCGGCCATTAGCCGTACCTCAGCCCCCACGCGAGGCGGCCCCAGAGCTTCCCGCGCCAATAACAATGACATCGGAGACAGCAGTGAACCCGAAACAGTGGATGGTCCTATCCGCGCTAGCCGTGCGTCCAGTGCTTGGCCTGGCCGACAACGGCTACTTCCAGATCGGCTACGGTGCCGAAGCGCGTGGCGTGGCAGGTGCGGCCGCGGCGTCGACCCGCGACGCGTTCGGCGGTGCCAGCAACCCAGCCACCACGGTGTGGGCTGGCAGCAGCTTCGAGGGCAACCTGATCGCAACCAACGGCCGCACCAGCATGAGCCGCGCCGCGGGATTGCCGCCGCTGCTGAGCGGGGTGCTCGACACGCACACGGCCAGCGCAAGCCGCTGGGTGCCGCTTGCCGACATCGCGGTGAGCAAGATGGTCACGCCCGACTTGTCGCTCAGCGTCGTCGGCTACAGCAATGGCGCAGGCACCTACTTCCCGGATGGCACCACGACCTGCCTGGCGCCGCCGCCGGCGGCCGCCGGCACCACCTATCGCGGCAACCTGCTGTGCGGCAGCGGCAGGGCCAGCACCACGATCCAGCAGCTGACGATCGCGCCGACGGTGTCGGCGCGGGTCTCCCCGAGCGTCTCCGTCGGCTTCTCGGTGCTGCTGACCGGCCAGTTGTTCAGCGCCGAGGGCCTGCAGGCACTGGCGCCGCAGTCAGCGGCGCCAGACCACCTGACCAACCAGGGCAGTGCGTCCTCGTTCGGCGTGGGCGTGCGCGTGGGAGCGTACTGGCGCGCCAGCGACGCGCTGGCTTTCGGTGCCGCCTACTCGCCCCGTATCCGGATGGGACGGCTCAAGGAGTATGAGGGTCTGCTGGCGGACCAGGGCCGGCTGGATATCCCTGAGAACATGTTGCTGGGCTTGCAGTGGTCGCCCACGCAGGATCTTTCCTTTCTCTTCGACTACCAGCGCATCAACTACTCGGGCACCTCCGGCCTGGGCAACCCATCCTTCGATGGCACCGCCTTGCGCGGCAGCAGTGGCGGGCCGGGCAATGGCTGGAAGGACATGAACGTGCTCAAGGTCGGCGTGCGCTACCAGGTGACGCCGGCCCTCAATGTCTCGGGCGGCGTGTCGTTCAACAGCGCGGCCTATGCGGACGCGGACACGGCGAACAACGTCACCGCGCCCGCCACCTTCCGCCGGCACTACACCATCGGGCTTGGCTACGCGACCGGGCCCAACAGCAAGTGGTCGGTCTTCTACTCCTTGTCTCCGGGGCACGCCACCGCCGGCAGTTCGACCCTGGCATCGGCCGTTGCCACGCAGCTTGCAGGCAGTCCCACCGTGGCGGGCCAGGAGTCCCTGGCCACGCGGCAGCAGAGCATCGGCGTGCAGTACACGCAACGCTTCTGACTGTCTTCGGCACCTATCTGACCTATCGGTTCACTCATCACGGAGTACGTTCGATGCAGGCTTGTCTTTTTCTGTACCACAGCGGTAACCGCGTCATCACAGGCGATCAGGCATGAACGCACGCACGGAGCCATCGGCGTTGCAGTCGCCACGGCTGGACGACCGCTTCGAGCAGCTGGCCGGCAAGGTCTTTCTCACGGGGAACCAGGCCATCGTGCGTATCGCGCTGGACCAGCGCCGTATCGATGGTGCCCTGGGTAGGAATACCGGTGGCTTTATCTCCGGATACCGCGGCTCGCCGCTGGGCCGGCTCGATATGGAGCTGTGGCGGATCGCGCCGCTGCTGCAGGCGGCCAACATCCGTTTCCAGCCCGGCGTGAACGAGGACCTGGCCGCCACCGCGGTCTGGGGCACGCAGTATGTCGGCACCTTTCCAGGGGCAACCGTGGACGGCGTGTTCGGCATCTGGTACGGCAAGGGACCGGGTGTGGACCGCAGCGGCGACCCGTTCAAGCACGGCAACCTCGCCGGCACCAGCGCCGCCGGCGGCGTACTGGTGCTGGCGGGCGACGACCATAGCGCCAAGTCCTCCACCACCGCGCACCAGTCGGATTTTTCGCTGATCGCGGCAGGTATCCCGGTGCTGTATCCGGCCAACGTCCAGGACATCATCGACTTCGGCCTGCGCGGCATCGAGATGTCGCGCCACAGCGGCTGCTGGGTGGGGATGAAGCTGGTGACCGACGTGGTGGAGTCCGCCGCCGAGGTCGACGTGGGCCGGCAGGCACCGGTCGGCGACTTGCCCGCCGCCAACGGGCCTTTGCATATCCGCGCCTTCGAGATGGCGCCGGCCGCGGAGGAGCGCCTGTACGCGCACAAGCTGCCGGCGGCCGTGCAGTTCGCCAGGGCGGCTGGGCTCAACCGCCTGACATGGGCCGCACCGGCAGCGAAGGTGGGCATTGTCACCGCCGGCAAATCCTATGCCGACACCATGCAGGCCTTGCAGCGGCTGGGGGTCGATGCCGACGGCCCGCACGGCGCCGCGCTGCGCATCCTCAAGATCGGCATGGTGTGGCCGCTTGAAGACGAGATCGTGCGCACCTTTGCGCAAGGTCTCGATACCATCCTGGTGATCGAGGAGAAGCGGCCGCTGCTTGAGTCACAACTGAAGTCCATCCTGTTCGATGCGCGCCTCGCGCGGCCACCGGTGGTGCGTGGCAAGTTCGACGGCGCGACCGAATGGTCGGCGTCGCGCGGCACGCCGGTGCTGCCGATCTGCAACGAGTTGACGGTGCTTCAGGTCGCCGAAGCGATCCGCGAGCTGCTGGGCCTGCCGCCCGCGCCGGACGCGAATGCCCCGGTCCCGTGCGAGGCGGGGCAGGGCGCGCCGCTGCGCCGCCCCAGCTTTTGCGCGGGCTGTCCGCACAACACGTCGACCCGGCTGCCGGACG
>NZ_JFJW01000051.1:0-12658 GCF_000611125.1 Cupriavidus sp. SK-4 | reverse complement strand
GGGCGGCGGGGCGCTGGCCGGCATCGGCTGCCATACGATTGCCATGCTGAACGACCCGGCCAAGACCCACACGGCTTCGCATATGGGTGGAGAGGGGGTGATGTGGATGGGGCAGGCGCCGTTCACGCGCGAACCCCATGTCTTTGCCAATATGGGCGACGGCACCTACTTCCATTCCGGCTACCTGGCTATCCGCCAGGCGCAGGCGGCCAATCTGCGCATGACCTACAAGCTGCTCTTCAACGGCTTTGTCTCCATGACTGGCGGCCAGCCCGTGGACGGCGACCTGAGCGTGGACAAGGCGGTGGCCCAGCTGCGAGCGGAAGGGATCGGCAAGATCGTGGTGGTCACCGATGACGTGACCGCCTACGACGGGCCAAGGCGCGCGGCGCTGGGCGTGCCGGTGTACGACCGCGCGCAGCTGGAGACCGTACAGCGCGGGCTGCGCGAACATGCCGGGCTGTCGGTGCTGGTCTACGACCAGGCGTGTGCCACCGAGGCGCGGCGCCTGCGCAAGCGCGGCAAGCTGCCCGACCCGCAGGTCCGTACCTATATCGACCCGGAAGTCTGCGAGGGCTGCGGCGATTGCGGCGAACAGTCCGGATGCCTCGCGATCGAACCGCTGGAGACGCCGCTGGGCCGCAAGCGGCAGATCAACCAGTCTTCATGCAACAAGGACCTGTCGTGCGTGCGCGGCTTCTGCCCCAGCTTTGTCACGCTCGATGGCGCCAGGCCGCGCCGGCCACAGCGCGGCAAGGACGGCGAGCTGACGATTCCCGCGCTGCCCGACGTTGAGATCCCGGGCGATTTCGCGTCGACGGCAATCCTGGTGGCGGGCATCGGCGGCACCGGCGTAGTCACCATTGGCGCCGTGCTGACCATGGCCGCGCACCTGGACGGCAAGGCCGGCAGCTCGCTCGACGTCACCGGGCTCTCGCAGAAGTATGGCGCGGTCGGCTCCCACATCCGCATTGCGCCGCGCGCGGAACTGCTGCACGCAGCGCGCATCGGCAGCGCGGAGGCCGATGTCCTGCTGGGATGCGACCTGATCGTCGCCGCGGGCGCGGACGCGCTGTCCCGACTGCGGCCGGGACAGGCGCGTGCCTTCGTCAACACCGGGATCGTGCCCACCAGCGACTTCACCAGCCAGCCGGACTGGTCGGCGGATGAGGCAGGCCTGAGGCAGCGGTTGAGCGGGGCGCTGGGAGTGCGCGCCGAGTTCGTCGATGTGGCGGCGCTCGCGCAGCAACTCCTTGGCGACGCCATCCTCTCCAACATGCTGCTGCTCGGCTATGCCTGGCAGAAGGGCGTGATCCCGGTGCGGCGCGCGGCGATGGAGAAAGGCATCGAACTCAACGGCGTGGCGACCGGCACCAACCGCAAGGCATTCGCGCTGGGCCGATGGCTGGCGCACGACCACGCCGCAGTGCGGCGCCTGCTGGCGCCGGCGCAGGTGGTCCAGTTCCCGAAGAAGGCCGACGGTCCGCTGGGCGAACTGATCGACGACCGGGCCCGGCGCCTCGTCGACTACCAGAACGCGGCACTGGCCACACGCTACCGCACTCGGATCGAGGCAGTGCGCCGGATGCTGGCGGGCCGCAGCGATGCGCAGGCGCTGCTGCGGCAGGTGGCAACGCAGTACTACCGCGTGCTGGCGGTCAAGGACGAGTATGAAGTGGCGCGCCTGTATTCACGCCCGGCGTTCATGCAGTCCCTGCGCGACGGCTTCGACGGCGACTTCAAGGTCAGCTTCCATCTCGCGGGCGGTCCCTTCGGCAAGCTGGACAAGGTGACCGGGAAGATCGGCAAGACCGCCGTCGGAGCGTGGATCCGGCCCGCGTTCCGACTGCTGGCCGGTGCGCGCTTCCTGCGCGGCAGCCGGCTCGATCCGTTCGCGCGGGGCGCCGAAGCACAGCTCAATCGCAGCGTGCTGGCGGCCTATGAGGCAGACCTTGACCTGCTCGGCCAAGCCGCGGCGCAGTGGCCGGCCGAACGCTTGCTGGCCTTGCTTGGCTGGCCGGCCAGCGTGCGCGGCTACGGCCACGTGCGCGAACGGCAGGCGCAGGCGGGCTTTGCCAGACGGGACCGGGCACGCAAGGAGTGGGACGGCGATGCCAGCCGGTAGCGACAACGGCATCCGTGCGATGCCATCACCGAAAGCAGAAACACCATGAACAAAGTCATCATCACCTGCGCCATCACCGGTTCGATCCACACCCCGTCCATGTCACCCCACCTGCCGGTTACGCCCGATGACATCGCGGCGAGCGCGATCGACGCCGCGCGGGCCGGTGCCGCCATCGTCCACCTGCACGCGCGGAATCCCGCGGACGGGCGCCCGTCGCAGGACCCGACGCTGTTCCGCCAGTTCGCGCCAGCCATCAAGGCGGCATCGGACGTGGTCATCAACCTGACAACTGGCGGTGCGCCGTCGATGAGCGTGGAGGAGCGGCTGCAGCCCGCACTGCAATTGCGCCCCGAAGTCGCCTCGCTCAATATGGGCTCGATGAACTTCGGACTGTACGAATTGCTGGATCGCTTCAAGGAATTCCGACACGACTGGGAACGGCCTCATCTTGCGCAAAGCTATGACGGCATCTTCAGGAACACCTTCAAGGATATCGCCTACATCCTTCAGTCCTGCAGCGAGAACCAGACGCGCTTCGAGATCGAATGCTACGACATCGGGCACCTGTACACGGCCGCCCATTTTCTCGATCGCGCGCTGCTGAAGCCGCCGCTGCTGATCCAGTCCGTATTCGGGCTGCGCGGCGGCATCGGCGCGCATGTGGAGGACTTGATGCATATGCGCCGCACGGCGGACCGGCTGTTCGGCAAGGACTACGTCTGGTCGGTGCTGGGCGCCGGCCGCAGCCAGATGCCGCTGGCGGCGATTTCCGCGGCGATGGGTGGCAACGTACGCGTCGGGCTGGAGGACTCGCTGTGGGACGGACCCGGGAAACTGGCCGACAGCAATGCCGCGCAGGTCCTGCGCGTGCGCAGTGTGATTGAAGCGCTTTCGCTGGAGGTTGCCACGCCGGAGGAGGCGCGTACCTTGCTGAAGCTCAAGGGGCGGGAGAATGTTGGATTCTGAACGCAGAACGCCGGCGGGCAGGGGGGCAGCGGTATCGGTCCTGCAACCTGGACCGCGGCCGTGGCAACGCGCCAGGACACGCCTTGGCGAAGGTAGATCTCCCTTGTAGCGAGATTCCAGCAAGAGCGAGCTTCCGGGAGCCAATGCCAAAAGCGGCCGGCCCGAGAAGGCTGCCCGGCATTCTGCACAGCTTTTTTTGGGAGAAGGGGTATCCAAGTGCTGCCAACCCGCGTATATTTCGCCCCGCGGGGTGGAGCAGTTGGCAGCTCGTCGGGCTCATAACCCGAAGGTCGCAGGTTCAAGTCCTGCCCCCGCAACCACATTCGCCCAAGCCCCGCCGGAGCCATCCGCGTGGGGCTTTTGCTTTGGTTTCAGCCGCAGACGCACGCATAGCGTTCCGCATTATGGCTGGACTGCGGCTTTGTCGCGATAAGAAGGGGTTGGCCAGTCGGGTGCCATCGCTGAAAGCGGATGTCTCGCTTTCTTTTACCGGCGGCACGGCCCGTTGCCGTGTGACGGTCGAGCCCAGGTCCAGTGCAGATGTGGCGCGCCAAGGAGCCAGCCACAGACGCCGAAGACCACGAAAAGCCAAGGCCATAGGTGGTAAGGCCGCTCAGCGGGGCGGAATGGTCGCCGTAATACCCTGCCAGCGCCAGGCCAAGTATTGCAGAGCTGTCATAGCCGGCGATCGAGCCTTCATGCCGGAAGGTGGTGTGCGTGGCGTCCGCGCCCGGAAAGCTCTCGACCGGAAACAGGCCCCGGTCCACGAACCAGGGGCCAGTCACATGAGCAGGCGCACGCACGAGGGGAAGCAGTCTTGCCCAGCCGTTCCGGGCGGAAGCGGAATTCTTGAAGCGAAGACAGAGCAGGTGCGCATGATGTATCTCGGCTGGCCGGGCGTGCTGATGCCCGGAAAGGGGACATCTGGAGCGAAGCGGGGCCACCGCTTCCGCTCAGCGCAGATGTCCGCCAAACAGTCCCAGCAGGCCGATGACGATAAGGTAAATGGCGACGATGTAGTTGAGCAGCCGCGGCATGACAAGAATCAGGATGCCAGCGATCAGCGATATGAGAGGACCAGCGCTGGTGATGATGGTCACGATGACTCCATGGGATTGGCGTGCTCCGACAGTATTCCTGGCAGCGGCAGCAGGCTGGACAGCGTCCTGATCTGGAAGTGATTCAGCGTACGCCAATGCGTATGCGAATGCGGTACGGCAGCGTACGGAGGCAGCGAAGAGCGTGCCGATGCAGGGAACCATGCTGCGCGCGGCGATATGGGTTGCTGTCCGGTTGAGGAGTGCCGTGCTGCCTGCCTCGGCAACAACATCAGCCGAACACGCGCGATCTGAGGTCGTCCTCGAAATCGACAGTCCATTGCGCCCCCAGGTTGCCGTTGTATTGGCGGATTTCCCTCCCGAAGCCTACCGAGACGGTGCGCCTGCGTGCCAGCGCGGCGCCTGCAGCGTCTTCAACGGCTGTCACGGTAAATCCGTCGGGTGCCACCCCGTTACGCAGACAGGTCTCGCGGAAAGCTTCCTGTTCCAGCGGAGGGAACTGATTCAGCATCGTCTCCAGCATGGGTGTCTCCTGATTCTGTTGCTCAGCCTCTTGATATCCGCCTTGACGTCGCCGTACGCCGCTCTGTTGCCTACCCAGAGGATAGTTGTGACGGATTCTCAAGTCAGTCCGGTGCCGTACGCATCGGGAAGGCGCGTTTCGGCATTCTGGTTCTTCCCTGCTCAAGGAAACTGCAGGGGAGAAGAGGGTGATCCCGGGCATTGCTTCAGGTACATGGGGCACTGTGCTAGCGGGCAGCCCGAAATCCGAGAGCGCAGATCCGATGAAGTGGGCGTGACTTGCGGGGTACTCTTGCCTGGCATTTGCCTCGTCCATTCGCCGACCTATATTTAGAAACGTAAGTGATCCTCTACCGTCCCGTGGTATGCGCGCCAAGCCCTGGGCAAGGTCGGAGTCACTGATAGCAACCTGTCCTGAGCGGTGAGATGCAGTCACGACCCGAAGTCCAATCACCTTCTCGCCGCACTGCCGGCCGTCGACTGGGAGCGCCTCGCACCACACCTGGCGCTGGTGGAACTGCCGCTGGCCCATGTCGTGTACGAGTCAGGAGATCAACAGGGCTACGTCTATTTCCCGACCGATTCGATCATTTCACTACTGTACGTGATGGAAGACGGGGACTCCGCCGAGATTGCAATCGTAGGCAATGAGGGAATGGTCGGCATTGCAATCTTCATGGGGGGCGAAACGACCCCGAGCCGAGCCATCGTGCAAAGCGCCGGGCACGGATACCGCCTGAGCGCAGCGCTGCTGAAGCAGGAGTTCGTGCGGGGCGGATCCCTGCAGCGCCTGTTGCTGCGCTATACCCAGGCGCTCATTACCCAGATGGCGCAAACCGCGGTATGCAACCGCCATCACTCCATCGATCAGCAACTGTGCCGATGGCTGCTGCTGAGCATCGACCGGCTGCCCTCCAACGACCTGACGATGACGCAGGAACTCATTGCCAACATGCTCGGGGTGCGGCGCTCCGGCGTGACCGAGGCGGCCTTGAAACTCCAGGCTGCCGGCCTGATCCGCTATAGCCATGGGCATATAGCTGTACTCGACCGGGCAGGGCTGGAAAGACGCGTATGCGAATGCTACGCGGTCGTGAAGCGGGAGTTTGATCGCTTGTTGCCTGACCTGTCTGCGACTTGAGCGCAAAGGTTGGGGCACCTGGCAAGCCGAGTTGCGCCGGTTTCCTGATGCGGGGTTTCTATCACTACGCGTGCGGAACAGCGGGGTAGCCGCTAAAACGTCGCAATGTCGTTACGTGCCTTTGCCTCGCCGTAATCAAGCGCCGTATCAATGGTTGGAAAGTGTTCCGTACCGTCTATCAGCTCATAGGACTGTACGCTCAGGAGACCATCCCTGACCGGCCGCCCGTCGGTGCGCGCAATCGAATAGCGCACCGAATATCCGATGGCAACTGCAGGCGCGGCAGGATCGTACTTTTGCTCCACTTCGATCGAAACCTGATGGTCACCGACAGTGATACGCCGTTGCATGACCGTCCCCTTTCCGATGGGCTCTAGTTATTCGATCCTAGTACACGAAGAGTGGCACGCGCAGGAGCGTGGCGGGCGAAGAAGAGTCTCCACCAGCGAGTGGATGTCCCTGCTCCTACTTCTCCACTCGGGCAAGGGCTGACTAACAGGGCATCGACGGCCTTTTTTGCTGTGCGCAGGATTGTGACATCGTCGTAGTCGCCGGGGGCGTCGATGGTTTCACGGGGCAGATCGGCAGGGTAGATGACAGAAAGAACTTCATGAATTGCATTTTCGCTGTCAAACGGGCCAAGCCGGCAGATGCACGCCGTTGGATCAACCTCCGCAAAATACCAATTGCGGGGGCTGTCGTGAAAAATGACGATGACGGTAGTGGGATAATCTGTTGGCATTTTCCTCGCCTTAGAAGGCCGGTCCGATACCCGGAAACCCCGGAAGCAATCACTTCAAATCGGCATAAGGGTCCAGTCAAAGAGACTGGCCTGTCATGCGATTAGTCCGGCCCTCTTAATCCTGAAGGAAAATAATGGTGTGTTGCTCGCGAGAATGGTACGCGGATTTCCCGTGCATCCAGTCGGCAGCGAGCACTGCATCGGATTTATATATAGTTCACCCTTGGGCCGGGCGCCGTCCGCTAGCGAACAGTCCTGGATATTCATTTAACTATGGGTCAGATCCGCTCAGAAGGCCCAATGCACGCGACCCCCCTCCTTGCGTACCACGGCTTCCCTTCGTGTTCGCCAGCGTACCGAAACGCCTTGCTATTCGGGGTATCTGTCTCTTACGCATTCGGATCTTGCGAAGGAGCCGGCGATGCACCTCGGCCTGCTTAGTCTCCCCTGGTGGGGTTACGCGCTTGTGACGCTGGGCTTGACCCACGTCACCATCGCGTCGGTCACGATTTTCCTGCACCGTCACCAGGCCCACCGCGCCCTCGATCTGCATCCCGTCGCCAGCCATTTCCTGCGCTTCTGGCTGTGGCCTGACCACCGGGATGGTGACCAGGGAGTGGGTGGCGATTCATCGCAAGCACCACGCCAGGTGCGAAACCCCGGAAGACCCGCACAGCCCGCAGTTCTACGGCATCAGGCGAGTGCTGCTGGAAGGTGCGGAACTCTATCGCAGCGAGGCCAGGAACGCTGCAACGCTTGAGAGGTATGGACACGGCACCCCGGACGACTGGATTGAGCGCAATCTTTATGCGAAGCACGTCGGGCTAGGGATCGGCATCATGCTGGTGATCGATCTGGTGCTGTTCGGCCCGATCGGACTGAGCATCTGGGCAGTGCAGATGCTGTGGGTCCCGTTCTTTGCCGCGGGCGTGATCAACGGCATCGGCCACTACTGGGGCTACCGCACGTACGCGCCGAATGACACTTCCACGAATATCGTGCCGTGGGGCATTCTGATCGGCGGCGAGGAACTGCATAACAACCATCATGCCTACGTCAGCTCAGCCAGGCTGTCCAGCAAGTGGTGGGAAATTGATCTTGGTTGGGTGTACATCCGCTTGCTGGTGGCGCTCCGTCTTGCCAGGGTACGCAGGGTGGCGCCAAAGATCCGCTTCAATCCGGCCAGGACAGACTGCGACGCGCAGACCCTGCAGGCCATCTCCACACACCGCTACCACGTAATGGCCGAGTTCGCCAACACCCTGCGGCAAACCGCACTGGGTGAAATCCGCACCCTGCGGGCGCGTGGGCTAGCGGGTCTGAATGAGGCTAGGGCAAAGGAAGCGCTCAAGCACTGGCTACAAAGGGAGGTGGCGGCCCTACCGGCGCGTGAGCGCGCAATCCTGCACCAGGCCCTGCACGCCAGTGCTTGCTGCGCACCGTCTACGCGATGCGCGAAGACCTCACCGCGTTGTGGAGCCGCTCTTCCATCCCGAGGAGCAACTGGTCGAGCAGCTGGAAGGCTGGTGCCGGCGCGCCGACCAAAGCGGAATCCGTGCGTTGCAGGAGTTTTCCGGGAAGCTCCGCTGCTATGCCTGACCGTTGGGAGACATGAAATGACATTGGGAACAATGCTATTGATCGTGCTCATCTTGCTGCTGATCGGCGCGTTCCCAGCCTGGCCGCACAGCCGGGGGTGGGGCTACGGTCCCAGCGGTGGTCTTGGACTGGTGGTGGTAATCCTGCTCATACTGTTGCTGATGGGCAAGATATAGCGCGTTGCGCCGAGGTCGCGCTAGGATGGCCGGAAGATAGGGGCGGCCCCTTGATGCTGTTTCTGCGCATTCGCTTTTGCCGATTATTGCCTTCCAGCCCCATTAGAATTGGTTCTGGCCGGATATTCACCAGAAAGCGGGCGGGGTTGCATTCGTGCTTCCGCTGAGCACTACTTTTTTATCCACTGACCTTCAGGAGTCTTGATGAAGGATCCTGGCGCCGCTTTTTCGATGGCTTTTTGTCCCGCCAGGATCGCCACTTGCTCCAGGGTGGCACCGTTCTTCTTGGCAATGGCGTCGTACGCCGCGCGGCGCTTCACATTGATATCCGCGGCAAGCTCCACTGCGTCCGGGGTCGCCTTGACAACACCCAGATAACCATCTGGTTGCTCCCCCACGAGCCCCTGTGACTTGGCACTATCCAGGCCCAATGCCATGGCCAGCGCACTGCCAGACAGCAGTAGCACCGCCATCAATCGTGTCGCCATTTTCATGGTTGGCTCCTAGAACAATGTGCGGTCTTCATTGATGAGTTTATCCACATCTTTTTCTACCTTGAGGCGAATCTCATGATCAATCTTCACATTCAGATTGATGGTGATCGGGTCTTTGGGGGCCTCAAGGGCGATCCGGGGCGTGCAGGCGGCCAGTGGCAGCAAAGCGACAAGCAAAACGGTTCTCATGGCGTGTCCTCCACGTCATCGCTGCGCGAGCCTTCTGCAGGCACCCGGTTCAGTACCCGCCGGGAGATATCATCCCCAATGCGCAAGCTGCGCAATAGTTCGAACACGTTCTCCCGGTGCGTGTAGTTTAGTACGATTGGCAAGCTCTTCTTCTGCGGGTTCTGGCCTTTGATGGTGACCGCGGCGTCCAGCCAACCGTCCGGCTTCATATTCAGACGCGCCTCGAATTCGTCAATTGCCAGATTGCTCAGGGCATCGAGCGCCAGTTCCACCGCGCGATTGGATTGGACCATCGCGGTGACCCCGGCAGATGGCATGACCTTGAGTAGCAAGGGGCCCTCGTTGCTCAGGTGACCCGACCGCAAGGCCAGGGAGTCCTTCGTCAGTTGTAGCGGCAGATTGCCGCCCACGCGGCCAGCGAGTTGAACGGTCGGGTTCGGATCGCTTTGCAGCGCGGCCACCTCTGCGAGGTTGATGCGGCCGATGGCCACGGCCTGAAGCTGAGAGGACGGCCATTGCAAGGTGGGCGCGTGCATATGGCCTCCTAGCACGTCGGCGGAAACATCGACGGCGTGCCAGGTGGTCAAGTCAGATTGGACCGTCATGCGGATATTGCGCACCTGGGTGCCCACGTCCAGTTCGGCGAGCATGATCGGGCCGATGCTTGTGAGCGCTACGCCATTCCTGTGCAGCTCAATATGCGCTGCACCATTGCCACCCGTGGCCAGAATGTCTCCCCAGTCCAGCGCCAGCCCGGACACGAATATGTCGCCTTGCAGCCGCCAGTCATCCTGCCACTGCCAGCGGCCTTGGCCATTGAGCATGCCTTGCTTCAAGGTGAAGCCGAGGCTGCGGCTCATGGATGCAGACAGCGGTGTCCTGATTTCCATCATGCCTTTCGCTCCGGTGTTCCTTCCGCGGCCTGCCAGCTCTGCGGTTAAGGTCAGCTCGGATTGCCAGGCCGGTGCGCGCAGCGTGGTCCTGCCGCGCTGCCCAGCGAAGGCGATTTTTCCATTGACGGTGGGCAGTACCCAGCGGGTTGCAACGATGCCCTCCGCCTTGACCTCCAGCTTGCCGAATACGCCTTGGGGGCCGACGCGCAGAGGCGTTGTGGCGACCACGGCGATCGGCTTGATCAATATCGTTCCGACGAGCCCGCCGGCTATCGTTGCGCGACTGCCAGTGCCCAGGTACCACTGCCCGTCCTTGCCAAACCAGGGGGCGACGAGCTTCAGCTCCCCGCCCCGCGCATAGAAGGGGAGCCGCGAGTCGGCTTCAACCGTACCTTCCCAGCGTCCTCGCGCAAAGCGGGCGCTGAGCGCCCCCGTGACAAGGGCGTTGCCATAGTGGCCATTGAACTCCGCGCGCGTGGTCCAGCTCGGCGCCTGGAAGCCGGTCACCGGCATGCTCACTGCCAGCAACAGCTCTGATCCCCTGACCGTCAGGCTAGCCGGTTCCCCCGCCAGCCCGGAGGCTTCGATGCGGCCTTGCCAAGACCCGGTCAGGTCGTATCCGGCGGCTTTGCCTGCCAGGTCAACCCGTCCTTGCCAGTTCCACTTGGCTCCCTGCCAGGCTAACCGGCTGTCGACGGTTTTGACTTCCATATCGCGATACTGAAGCTCGGCCGAGATTGCGCTTTCACCGGCCAATGCCAGCGGCAGTATCAAAGGCCGAGGCCAGCGCAGCAGAATCCCCTCAGGGAGTTGTATCGACGCCGGCAACAGTTCCAACCCTTGCCGGTTCCAGCGAATCGGCACTCTGCCAGCTAGCGAGGGCCCGGCCAGCGTCAGCATGCCCTGGCCGCGTGTTATGCCAGTGCCCTCGGTATCCAGGGTCAGCACTATGGTGCCCTGCGGGCCTGCCGCTCGCAGGTCCAGGCGCAGGGACTCCACCCCCTCCAGATTGCCGCTGGCCCGTAGTACTTGCCGGGCTTCCAGGCTCCAGTCACCGCCGAGCGTCAACGGTTCCCCCAGCTCGGCATTCAAATGCCATCTTTTGGCGGCGAGGCTGGCCTCGAGCCTCATGTCGGACCGTTGAGGTTGATCACGATGACCCAGTTGTTGCCCCTGCGCCTGTAAATCGCCGTCCAGCCGGCTGGCTTGCCACAGCCCAAGGCCCGTGAAGGTCAGCGCGCCCAGGAACCCGGGCGCGATGTCAGCCGCCTGAATCTGGCCCTGCGCGCTCCAGCGCCCGGAAAAGCGGTCATAGGTAGCGGTCGCATTGCTGTGCTGATACTTTGCCCATGCCTGCCAACGCTGATCGCGCTGGCGGACGGTGACTGCTATCGGCGGCAAGCCGGGAATGGAAAGTGCATCGACGATGAGATCGAATGGCGGCGTCCATGGGGGAGGGGGGGGCTCGCCGCCAGCTTGGCAGTCGGCCAGGCTCACGCTGGCTACGGTGATCGTCACTGGCCGCCAGCCGGTGATCCGCAATCGTTCGCCGCGGGCCTGCACGCAGCCGTCTTGTAGCCTTTGCCAATGCGCCAGCTCCAGCCCGTCCTGCCAACCGAGCCCCTGGACACGTACACCCAGCGCAAATGCCGTGATCACCACCGCCAACAGCATCCACACTGGCAGCAGCGCCAGGATGATCAGCCAGACATTGTTGCGACGCAAGAATGCAAGCGTTGGAGAATATTGCCGGGAGCGGAGCATGTCGCAGCCCGTCTACGTTATTGAGCTGGCACTGTGATTCTTCCCTTGCCTTGGCAAACAGGTTCTATGTTCCCACGTCGCCAGGGAGTGGCTCAGGAGCGATCGCATTTTCGGTTCTGACCGTGGCCAGACATGCGTCAACCATACTCCGAACCGAAGTGGCATAGTGATGGCGCCCATTGCGCTCTGGCGCGTTTCGCTCCACTGATCCGTATCACCTCCTGGCGAGAGGGCGACGACGATCGACGCATCCGGGAAACGCTGCTGCACACGCCGGACAAGGTAGCGCAAGTGGGACGGCTTACCGATGACAGCCGAGCCGGTATTGTTGGTCGCGCAAGGCCCGGTGATTTTGCTTCAGCTGGTCAATCTGCTGCCATGCATTCACTTGGCGCTGCTGGTTCTCGTTGGCACGTATCTGTGCGTCGATGGCTGAGCATTGACCGCGCAATTGGTTTTGCTCTTGCGCGTATTGGGCCTGTAGCTGTGCCTGCTGGCTTTGAAACTGCTTTTCTTCCGCCGCCCGCGTGCCTAGATATTCCTGCTCAGCTTTGCGGACATTTTCAGACTTGCCCATGGTGGACACGGTGCCGCCCATGGGTGAGGTGATGTCGGTGTAGCCGCTGGGACAGTACCGGTCTTGGGTGTAGAGAATGCTCTTGCCGCTGCGGCATTTGGCGGCGTGAGCAGTGGGCGCGCAGGCGATAGCTAGGGCGATGGTGAGAGTCTTGTACATAAGGTTCACGCTTGGTGCCAAGGCCGTCACCATCTGTTGGAGAGCTTGCAGCGTCAACCCCTCGTAAGACTGATGTAGGGAGGCCGGCGGCAGTCGATCATCTGTGCAGAAGCGGAGACGAAACGCGAGCCGTGGCGCGAGAAACCGGGCTTGTCTGGACTTGTTCGCAGCGCTTGCTGTCGCAGGCGCCAGAAATGTCTGCAATTTTACATAACACTTATTATGCGTCCTTCGAGTGTAAGGGCCAAAC
>NZ_JFJW01000050.1:37112-70288 GCF_000611125.1 Cupriavidus sp. SK-4 | reverse complement strand
GCGCGCTGGTGCGCGAGGCCCCGGCCGCCGGTGCCTCGGCCGCCGCCGCCCGCCCGGCCACCGCCACCGCGGGGCACTGAGCCATGACGCTGTCTGAACTCTGCATCCGCCGTCCGGTGATGACGGTGCTGCTGTGCCTGGCCGTGGTGGTCACCGGCATCGTGCTGTACCCGACCATCCCCATTGCCGCGCTGCCCAGCTTCAACTCGCCGGTGATCCAGGTCACCGCGACCCTGCCCGGGGCCAGCCCCGAGACCATGGCGGCATCGGTCGCCACGCAGCTGGAAAAGCAGTTTGCGACGATCCCGGGCGTGTCGGTGATCAGCTCGTCGAACACGCTCGGCAACTCCAGCATCACCATCGAATTCAACAACGACCGCAATATCGACGACGCGGCCGTCGACGTGCAGGCGGCGCTGTTCCGCGCCCAGCGTTCGCTGCCGATCGAGATGACGGTGCCGCCGTCGTACCGCAAGGTCAACCCGGCCGACGCGCCGGTGCTGCTGCTGGCGATCAACTCGCCGGCGATGAGCCTGGCGGACCTGAACGCCTTCGGCGACAACCTGATTTCGCCCACGCTGGCCACGCTGCCGGGGGTGGCGCAGGTGCAGATATTCGGGCAGAAGCGCTTTGCGGTGCGCGTGCGCGCGCACCCGGATGCGCTCGCCGCGCGCGGCCTGACGCTGGACGAGCTGGCCACGGCGCTGAACCGCGCCAACGCCAACACGCCGGTGGGCACGCTCGACAGCGCGCGCCAGACCCTGACCATCCAGGCCAACCGGCAGCTCACCAGCGCCGACGCCTTCCGCAACATCATTGTCGCGAGCCAGCCCAGCGGCGCGCTGGTGCGGCTCTCTGACGTGGCCGAGGTCGAGGACAGCGTCGAGACCATCAAGACCGGCAGCTGGCTCAACAACGAGCGCTCGATCGTGCTGGCCGTGCTGCGCCAGCCCGACGCCAACACCGTGGCGGTGGTCGATGCCATCAAGGCCGCCCTGCCCCGCCTGATCGCGCAGATGCCGGGCTCGGTCAATGTCGCGGTGGTCAACGACCGCTCGAACTCGATCCGCGAATCGATCCACGACGTGCAGTTCACGCTGGCGCTGACCGTGGCGCTGGTGGTGATGGTGATCTTCCTGTTCCTGCGCCGCGCCGCCGCCACGCTGATCCCCACGGTATCGCTGCCGATCTCGCTGATCGGCACGGTGGCGCTGATGAAGGCCTTTGGCTACAGCCTGGACAACGTCTCGCTGCTGGCCATCACGCTGGCGGTGGGCCTGGTGGTGGACGACGCCATCGTCATGCTCGAGAACATCGTGCGCCATATCGAGGAAGGCGTGGCGCCACTGAAGGCCGCGCTGGTGGGTTCGCGCGAGATGGGCTTCACCATCCTGTCGATTTCGATCTCGCTGGTGGCGGTGTTTATCCCGATCTTCTTCATGCCGGGCGTGATCGGCCTGTTGTTCCATGAATTCGCGGCGGTGGTGTCGCTGGCGATCCTGGTGTCGGCGCTGGTGTCGCTGACGCTGATCCCGATGCTGTGCGCGCGCTTCCTGTCGGCCGAGAACGTGCCGGTGGACGAGTCGCACCACGCCTATGGCGACCATGCTCCGGGCCACGCGGCGCCGCCCGCCGTGGCGCAGAAGCAGACCCTGGGCATGCGCTCGACGCAGTGGTTCGAGAACTTGTTCGAGTTCACGCTGCACCGCTATGCGCGCGGGCTGGACTGGTGCCTGACGCATCGCCGCTCCGTGCTGGCGGTCGCAGGGCTGACGTTCGTGCTGACTGCGGTGCTGTTCGTCACCATTCCCAAGGGCTTCTTCCCCGAGGAAGATATCGGCCAGATCCAGGTCAACGCCGAAGGCCCGCAGGATATTTCCTTCGATGCCATGGCCGCGCGCCTGCGCGACGCGGCCGAGCGCATGCGCGCCAACCCCGCGGTCAAGAGCGTGGTGGTTTCCATCGGCGGCGGCCCCTCGCCCGCGATCAACACCGGGCGGATGTTCATCGAGCTCAAGCCGCTCGGCGAGCGCGCCAAAATGCCCGCGGTGGTGGAGTCGCTGCGCAAAGATGTGTCCGGCATTCCGGGCCTGGCAGTGTACTTCTCGCCGGTGCAGAACCTGCGCCTGGGCGGGCGCCAGAGCAAGAGCCGTTACCAGTACACGCTGCAAAGCGTGAAGGCCGGCCAGCTGCAGGACTCCTCCGACAAGCTGATGGCGAAGATGCGCGCCGATCCGATCTTCCGCGACGTCACCAGCGATTCGCAGCAGTCCGGGCTGGAAGCGCACCTGTCGATCGATCGCGACAAGGCCAATGCGCTGGGCGTGCAGATGCAGGACGTGCGCACCGCGCTGTATTCCGCTTTCGGCGAGCGGCAGGTCTCGACCATCTACACGCCGATCGACAACTACTACGTGATCCTGCAGGCGGCCGATGTCGACCGCACCGACGAGAGCGCGTTCTCCAAACTCTATGTGCGCAGCAAGACCGGCCAGATGGTGCCGATCTCCGCCTTCGCCACCACCGAGCGCCGGGTCGGGCCGATCGCCGTCAACCACCAGGGGCAGCTGCCTTCGGTGACGGTGTCGTTCAACCTGGCGCCGGGCGCGGCGCTGGGCGATGCTTCGGCGCGCATCGACCGCTACCGGCAGGAGATCGCCATGCCCAGCTCGATCTTCACCAGCTGGGGCGGCGACGCGGCGGTGTTCCAGTCGTCGCAGGCCACGCAGATCGTGCTGCTGGTGGCAGCCATCGCGGTGATCTACACGCTGCTGGGCGTGCTGTATGAAAGCTATATCCATCCACTGACGATCCTGGCGGGTTTGCCTTCAGCGGCGGTGGGCGCGTTGCTGACGCTGTTTATCTTCAACGTGGAGCTGTCGCTGATCGCGGTGATCGGCGTGCTGATGCTGATCGGCATCGTCAAGAAGAACGCGATCATGATGATCGACTTCGCGCTGGCGGCGCAGCGCGAACAAGGGATGACACCGGCGAAGGCGATCCGGCAGGCGTGCCTGCTGCGCTTCCGGCCGATCATGATGACGACCTTTGCTGCCGTGATGGGGGCGTTGCCGCTCGCGCTCGGCTTAGGCGCGGGTGCCGAGTTGCGCCAGCCGCTGGGGCTGGCAGTGGTTGGCGGCCTGCTGTTCTCGCAGGTGATCACGCTGTTTATCACGCCGGTGATCTACCTCGCGCTGGACCGGTTCTCGGGGACGGGGCCGTTGCAGATCGATTCGGAGGGGAACAAGCTGCCGGAGAAGGCGCCTGGGGAAGCGGTGAAGCAGCACTGAGGCTTTCTTGCTCCCCGTAACCTCGTCTCAGCCTTCTCTCTGGTCTGCCAGCATCTCCCAGGGTACGTCCAGCGCCTTCGCCAGCTTCCGCAGCGCGTCGTGGCTGCCGGGTCGGGAGCGGTTCTCGATCTGGCTGAGATAGGGCTTGCTCAGGCCGCAGGCCCGGGCAAGCGCGTCCTGTGTCATCCGGCGGTAATTGCGCCAGGCCTTTACTGGGTGATCTCCCGCCAGCTCGGCATCCAGCACCGCGGCCGGCACCCGGAAGCCATCGTCCTCGGCCTTGGCGGCATCGAACAGGGCGACGTCGTCGGCAGCTTCGATGAGATGCTTGACGCGTTCCCAGACCTCTATGGGTACTACTGCAAACTCGCGGCGGCCGTCCCGCTCGATAAACTGGATTTCGGTCATTTGTAGGCGCCTCCACGTGGACTGACGGCCAGCACCACGATCACTAGCCGGCCGTTTTCGATCTGGTACAGCACGCGCCAGTCGCCAACCCGCAGCCGGTAGCCTTCGCGGCCGGCCAGCTTTCTGGCATTCGGGTTTGGTGCGTAGGGATCCACGGCAAGCGCATCGATCTTTGCGCGGATCGTTGCTGCCAGGCTCCTGGGCATTGCCTTCAGAGCTTTGGCGGCTTGTCTGGTGAACTCGATCGCGTACATGAAATAGTAGTGGGTTGCTAACACCGCAGCAAACAAAGTTTGCATCGCCACTCGGCGCCGATCTCGAACATCCCATGCATGTCGTACTGCCGCCACATCCTTTGATTTAAGTCCTTTACCAATCAGACTTAAATGATAATAATTCTCGTTAACTAAAGCGGCGTCACCCGCGACAACCTCGATTTCGCGATCAGCGCCTGCACGCCAGCCAGCCATCCGTCACGGTTTCCCGCCAGCCAGCGCCCGATTTCTTCTGGGGAGAATCCATGAAACGTCGCTGCCTGGCGCGCCTGCGCGCCACTATCCGGGTCACGCCTGTCGCTGCCGTCTGCGCAGCGTTAGGTTCGCCAGCCATTGCCGACGAGGGCGATAGCAAGCGCACCAGCCTCGCGGCCCTCAATGAAGTGGTGGTCACCGCCACCCGCACCGCGGAACGCGCCGACTCGGTCGCCTCCACCATCACCACCCGCGATGCGCGCCAGATCGAGCGCGCCCAGCCTGTCGACGAGGCCGGCCTGTTTGCCGACGAGCCTGATATCGACGTGCCGCGCGACCGCCGCCGCTTCGGTGCCGGCAGCATCAATATCCGCGGCATCGAAGACAACCGCGTGCTGCAGATGGTCGACGGCGTGCGCCTGCCCGACTTCTTCAACGGCGGCGGCCCGTCGAACATCTCCAGCGCTACGCGCGATGCGCCCGAGTTCTCGTTCCTCAAGCGCGTCGAAGTGCTGCGCGGCCCGGCATCGAGCCTGTACGGCTCGGATGCGATCGGCGGCGTGGTCGCGTATGCCACCAAGGATCCCTCCGACCTGATGCACGGCCGCAAGGCCGGCGGCGAACTGGGCCTGAACTGGAACGGCATCGACAACGGCTTCGGCCAGACCGCCGGCGTCGCGGGCGGCAACGACACCATCCAGGGTCTCTTCATGTACGCGAACCGCAATGCGCATGAAATGAAGAACATGGGCAGCGACGACTCCAATTCGGTCAATCGCACCAGGCCCAACCCGCAGGACGTGCGCACGCAGGCGTGGCTGGGCAAGATCCTGCTCAATGCCAGCCCCGAGCACAAGTTCAAGCTCACCTACGAGCATCGCGAAGGCAATACCGATACCGATATCCTGCGGCTGTCCAGCGCGCTGCCGCGCGTGACCTCGTCCACCGGCAGCGAAGACCTGAAGCGCGACCGCGTCAGCCTGGACTACGAATGGAAGCCCGCCAGCCGCGTGCTCGACCGGCTCGCCGCGCAGGTCTACTACCAGGAAGCCGACACCAGCACCTTTACCAACCAGGTGCGCAGCAATACCAGCACGGCCTGCTCGGCCACCACGCGCGGCACCAGCCTGTGCAGTGTCGATCTCGACTTCGCGTTCAGGCAGCAGCAGACCGGCTTCAACGTACAGGCCGACAAGTCATTCGCCACCGGCAGCGTCGAGCACCGCCTGATCGGCGGCGTCGATTTCCTGCGGGTGCGCTCGGCGGAGTCGCGCGACGGGCTGGTGCGCAACCTGAGCACCGGCACCACGTCGAAGTCGATCGCCGGCGAGACCTTCCCGCGCCACGACTTCCCCACCGGCGAGACCCGCCAGACCGGGCTCTTCGTGCAGGACGAGCTGCGCTTCTTCGACGGCCGCTTCACGCTGACGCCGGGGCTGCGCTATGACCACTACTCGCTCTCGCCCGATGGCGACGACCTGGTCTACAACAGCGCCGCGGGACGCCCCGCGGTCAGCAAGAGCGATTCGCATGTGTCGCCCAAGCTGTCGGCGCTGTGGCAGGCGACCGACCGCGTCAACCTGTGGGCGCAATACGTCTTCGGCTATCGCGCGCCCAACTACCAGGAAGTCAACGGCAGCTTCCGCAACACGGTGCAGGGCTACGGCGCCGCGCCCAATGCCGACCTGAACGCCGAGAAGAGCCGCTCGTTCGAAATCGGCGCGCGCTATACCGACGACAACGTGCAGACCAGCGTCGCCGTGTTCGACAACCGCTACCGCGACTTTATCGAGCAGGTGCAGCTGACCTGCCCGTCCGACCCGGCCTGCCTGCCCGGCCTGCGCGCGACCTACCAATACCGCAACCAGACCAGCGTGCGCATCTACGGCGCCGAATGGCGCGGTACGTGGCGCTTCCTGCCGCAATGGCGCGTCGACGGCGCGGTGGCCTATGCGCACGGCAACAACGAGCAGACCGGCCAGCCGCTGAACAGCGTGTCGCCGCTGCGCGCGAGCGCGGGCCTGAGCTGGGAGCGCACGCCGGGCCAGGGCGCGGGCATTCGCTGGCGTGGCGCGCGGCCGGTCACGCGCACCGACGATACCTCGTTCACCTACTTCAAGCCGTCGGGCTACGGCGTGGTCGACCTGCAGGCGTGGTGGCGCTTCAACCGCTACGTCAGCCTGGCGCTGTCGGTGAACAACCTGTTCGACAAGAAGTACTGGCTGTGGGGCGATGTGCGCCAGACCGGCGTCGCGGCCACCGAGCCTGGCGTGGACTTCTACACCCAGCCTGGCCGCACCTTTGCCGCCAGCCTGAAGCTGTCATTCTGAGCCGCAGGAGCTCTGCCATGTCCCCACAAAACACAATGAGAAGCCGCTTCGTGTGGGCGCTGCTATGGCTGCTGATGCTGGCCGGCGCAGCGCATGCCGCCGCGCTGCCGCGCATCGCTATCCTGACCAGCTCGCCGGTGCCCGCCGGCAAGTTCGCGCCGCTGCGCGAGATGGCGCAGGCGCAAGGCATGGCGCTGGAGGCGCGCTATCTTGAACGCATGCCGGCGCAGGAGATCGCGCCCTATATCAACGACGCCGACCTGCTGATCGTCGATGCGCCGCGCGACCATATCGTCACCGCGATGCTGCAGAAGCTGGGCCCGCTATGGACGCAGGCACGCGTGCCGCGCGTGCTGGTAACGACCGACCGCTATGAGGCGCACGGCGTTGACGACAAGCTTGCCGCGCAGCTGCATGCGTACTACGTCAATGGCGGCCGTGCCAACTTCGGCGCGATGATGCGCACGCTGGCCGCGCAGCAGTTCCGCCTGCGCGCCGATAGCAGTATCCCGGCACCGGTCCCATTCCCCAAGGCGGCCTACTACCATCCGAAGCTGGCGAACGTCATCACCACCTCGCCGGAAGAAGCGCTGGCCGCGTCGGGCAGCAGCGGCCCGGTGATCGGCATCGCCATCCACCAGGCCTATGTCTCGGGGCTGGACAGCGCCTTTATCGACGACCTGATCCGCCGCCTGGAAGCCCGCCATGCGCGCGTGCTCACCTTCTACGGCCCGGTGATGGATGCCGACGGCATCCTGCGCATGGCCATGCCCGAAGGCAGGCGCCTGGTCGACGTGCTCATCAACGGCCAGATCATGCTGAACCCGCAGGGGCGCAAGGCCGAGTTCGAAAAGCTCGACGTGCCCGTGATGCAGGTAATGCCCTATCGCAAGGGCGATACGCAGGCGTGGCAGGACGATCCGCACGGCATCAGCCTGACCGATACGCCGTTCTACCTGGTGCAGCCCGAACTGGCCGGCGTGATCGATCCCATCGTCGCGGCGGCTACCGCGAAGGGCGACGGCGCCATCGTCAGCCTGCCGGCGCAGCTCGACACCGTGGCCGACAAGGCGCTGGCACTGGCGCGGCTGCGGCAGCTGCCCAATGCCGACAAGCGCGTGGCGATCCTCTACTACAACTACCCGGCCGGCGAGAAGAACCTGTCGGCATCGTTCCTGAACCTGCCCAGGAGCCTGGCCAGCACGCTGGCCGCGCTGCGCGCCGCTGGCTACACCACCGAGGCGGCCGACGAAGCGCGTCTGCAACGCGACCTGGGGGCGCTGCTTGCGCCCTTCTACCGCAGCGGCAAGCTCGAACCATTGCTCGATGCGGGCATGGCGGTGTGGATGCCGATGTCAGAATACCGGCGCTGGTACGACGCGCAGCCTGCCGCATTCCGCGCCTCGGTGGCGCAGCGCTGGGGCAACCCCGAGCAATCGACGATGGCCACCACGCGCAACGGCGAGGCCGGCTTCGTGATCCCGCGCCTGCAGCTCGGCAATGTCGCGTTGATGCCGGTGCCGCCGCGCGGCGAGCGCAGTGAATCCGACGAGAAGGCGCTGTACCACTCCACCACCACGCCGCTGAACCACTTCTACATGGCCGCCTACCTGTGGGCACGCGAAGGGCGCGAGGCGCTGGTGCACTACGGCACGCACGGCACGCAGGAATGGACGCCGGGCAAGGAGCGCGGCCTGTCCGTCACCGACCAGCCTTACCTGGTGCTGGGCAGCGTGCCGGTGATCTACCCGTATATCGTCGACGACGTGGGCGAGGCGATCCAGGCCAAGCGCCGCGGCCGCGCCGTCATCGTCAGCCACCAGACGCCGCCGTTCCGCCCGGCGGGCCTGCATACCGAACTGGTGTCGCTGCACGACCAGCTGCACCAGTTCCTGCAGCAGGATGAAGGCGCGGTGAAGGACACGATCAGGCAGCAGATCCTGGCGCGCAGCGCCTCGATGCACCTGTTCGAGGACATGGGCTGGACCGCGGCGCGCGCGCGCACCGATTTCACCGGCTATCTCGATGCGCTGCATATCCACCTGCATGAACTCGGCGGCACGCTGCAGCCCTATGGCCTGCATACCTTCGGCCAGTCGCAGGACGACGGGCTGCGGCTCTACACGACCATGGCGATGCTCGGCAAGGACTGGCTCAAGCGCGTGTTCCCGGAAGAGCCGGAGGAGCTGTTCGCGGTCGACTATGCACAGCTTGCGCAAACCGCTCCCTATGCGATGGTGCGCCGCCACGTCGCCGAAGGCGCGCCACTGGACGAGCTGCGCGATGCGCGCCAGCGCGAAGACATGGAGCGCGCGCGGCAGCTCTACGCCAGCCTCGACGCCGCGCCGGAGAACGCGGGACTGCTGACCGCGCTGGCGGGCCGGCACTTGTTGCCAGGCACCGGCGGCGATCCGGTGCGCAATCCCGACACGCTGCCGACCGGACGCAACCTGTATGGCTTCGATCCCTCCAAGGTGCCCAGCCGCGAAGCCTGGAAGGCCGGCCAGGCCGCGGCCGAGGCCATGATCGCCGACTGGCGCAAGCGCCATGGCCGGTATCCCGACAAGCTGGCGTTCTCGTTGTGGAGCGTGGAAACCATGCGCCACCAGGGCATGCTGGAAGCACAGGCCATGGCGGTGCTGGGCGTGCAGCCCAAGTGGGACGATGGCGGCCGAGTCGTTGGCGTGGAGGCGATTCCCGCGGCGGAACTCGGGCGCCCGCGCGTGGACGTGGTGCTGTCGGCAACGGGCCTGTATCGCGATCACTTCCCCAACCTGATGAAGTGGCTGGCCGAGGCGGTGAAGCTGGCCGCCGCGAAGCCGGAGGCCGACAACGTCGTCGCCGCCAACACGCGCGCGGTGCGCGAGCGGCTGGCGAAGCTCAACGTCCCCGCCGACCGGCTCGACTCGCTGGCGGTGACGCGCATCTTCGCCAGCGAGTCGGGCAACTACGGCACCGGCCTGAACGATGCTGCGATGGCCACCGACACCTTCGGCAGCGGCCGCGAGGCCGATGCCAAGCTGGCCAGGCTGTACCTTGCCCGCATGCAGTACGCCTACGGCCCCGACGAGCAGCACTGGGGCGAGGCGCTGCCGCAGGTCAACCTGTACGCCGAGAACCTGAAGGGCGTGGACGGCGCGCTGCTGGCGCGCAGCTCCAACCTGTACGGCATGCTGACCACCGACGATCCGTTCCAGTACCTCGGCGGCATCGGCCTGGCGGTGCGGCACCTGACCGGCAAGGCGCCCGAGCTGCTGATCTCGAACCTGCGCGATGCCAGCAATGCGCGCACCGAGACCGCGGCGGGCTTCCTGGCCAGCGAGCTGCGCACGCGCTACTTCCATCCGGGCTGGATCGAGGGCATGAAGGCCGAGGGCTACAGCGGCGCGCTGAACGTGCTCGACTCCGTCAACAACTTCTGGGGCTGGACCGCGGTCTCGCCCGAGATCGTGCGCGACGACCAGTGGACCGAGTTTGCCGAGGTCTATGTCAACGACAAGCACAAGCTGGGGCTGAACGAGTGGTTCGAGAAGAACGCGCCGCATGCCCAGGCGCAGGTGATCGAGCGCATGCTGGAAGCCGCGCGCAAGGGCTACTGGAAGGCCGACAGCAAGTTGCTGGAGACGCTGGCGCAGCGCTACGAGGATCTCGCGCAGCGCCATGACATCGTTAGCAACAACCGCGCGTTCAACCAGTACCGCAAGCAGCAGGTGCAGGCCGCGGCCGAGGGCTTCGGCATGCAGGCGCCGGCGGCGGCGCCCCGCGCTGCCAAACCTGCCGCGCCGGCAAAGCCCGCTGCGGCCGAATCCGCACCGGTGCCGCCGCCAGCGCCGAACCAGTCCCAACCCCAGCCCGTGCAGGGCATGCAGCTGGTCGAGCGCCAGCCGCCCGCGGCCGCCATCGTGCCGGTGCTGTCATGGCTGGCCGGCGGCATCGCGCTGGCCGCGGCCATCGCCGGCGGCGCCGTCAGCGCGCGGCGCCGCCAGGCGGCTGCCGGCGGCAGCTGGATACCGGGACCGCGCTGAGCCCCTTGCAGAAGCATCCATCGAATTCCTGAAAACGACACACCATGACCCCTACCCTGCTTGAAACCCTGATGTACGACGTCGGCCAGCTGTTCCTGATCCCGACGCTGGCCCTGATCGCGCTGCTGTTCCTGTATGCCTTCTGGGCGCTGGGCGAGTTCGCCATGCAGGCCTGGCTGCGCGCGCGCCATCCGATCGAAAGCGGGCGCGGCTACGTGCTGGTGACGTGGGCGCGCCGGCACAAGGTGGCCAATGCCGACGCGCTCGACGTTGCCGCGCACCGCCTGCTGGAACGCCCGCGCATCGCCACGCGCGTGGCGCCGATGTTGGGGCTGGTGGCCACCATGATCCCGATGGGTCCGGCGCTCAAGGGCCTGTCCGGTGGCAACCTGGCCAATGTAGGCGAGAATCTGACCATTGCCTTCTCCGCGGTGATCCTGGCGCTGATCGCGGCCAGCATCACCTTCTGGGTGGTCAATGTGCGCCGCCGCTGGCTGGCCGAGGAGCTTGTGTGGCTGGGCCAGTCGCGGCCGCAATGGGAGGCCGCGGAATGAAGTTCCTGGAAGAGAGCGAAGCCGACGACCCGATCCTGTCGGTGGTCAACCTGATCGACGTGTTCCTGGTGGTGATCGCCGCCCTGCTGGTGGCGATCGCGCAGAATCCGGCCAACCCGTTCACGCATGACGACGTGACCATCATCACCAACCCGGGCAAGCCCAATATGGAGATCGTGTCGCGCCAGGGCGAGAAGGTGGTGCGCTACCAGGCCAGCGGGCAGGTGGGCTCGGGCGATGGCATCAAGGCTGGCGTAGCCTATCGGATGAAGGACGGGTCGATGGTGTATGTGCCGGAGCAGCAGGCCGGGCAACAAGCGGGAGCGCAGGCCGCCAACCCCGCCACCACAACGAGATAAGGAAAGGAACTGCGTGATGTCATTCCGTTTGCGCATTGCCGGCATGCTGGCCGCCGCTGTCGCTGTGCTGGCCACCGGCTGTGCCGCCACCGGCCCGGCACCCGAGGCGGTCAGCGCCGCCTTCGCCGGCAAGTCCTACGTGCTGCTGGGCGAGGTCCACGACAACGCCGCCGCGCAGCAGCAGCGCCTGGCCGCGCTGACGCGCGCAGTCGAGCAAGGCTGGCGCCCCGCCATCGCCATGGAGCAGTTCGACCGCGAGCGCCAGGCGGATATCGAGCGCGCCCGCCGCGAGCGCCCGCGCGATGCCGACTACCTGATCGCCCAGGCCGGCGGCGGTGCCTGGCAATGGCCGCTGTACCGGCCGGTGGTGGCGCTGGCGCTGCAGTACGACCTGCCGCTGGTGGCGGCCAACCTGTCGCGCGCCGACGCCGGCAAGATCGTGCGCGGCGGACTGGACAGCCTGTTCCCGGCCGGCGAGCGCCAGCAACTGGGCCTGTCCGGTGCGCTGCCCGACGACCTCGTGGCCGCGCAGACGGCGGTGCTCGACCAGGGCCACTGCGGCAATTTCCCCAAGGCCATGCTGCCCGGGATGCTGGCGGCGCAGGCCGCGCGCGATGCGGTGATGGCGCAGACGCTGCGCCCCTACGCGCAGCGCGGCGCGGTGCTGATCGCCGGCAACGGCCATGTGCGGCGCGACATCGGCGTGCCGCGCTGGCTGGGGGTGGGCGTGGGGCAGGTGGTCAGCGTGGGGTATGTGGAAAACCCGCCGGCCGACGGCGAGTTCGACATGGCCGTGGTGGTGCCTGCGGTGGCGCGCAAGGACCCGTGCCTGCAGGTGAAGCCGGCGGGTTAAGACCCACAACAACGACCAGGCGCACGGTTTTGGATGCACCCAAGCCGCCCGAACTAGCCTAAGCAAGATGTTCTCCCTCTCCCCTCATGGGGAGAGGGCCGGGGTGAGGGGTGGTCTAGCAAGGTGCCACACCAAGCGGAGCCAACGGTTTTAACCCACGGGCCTCAGCCTTTGACGCGCCTGCCCTCACCCCCTGCCCCTCTCCCGCAGGCGGGAGAGGGGAGCAAACCGTCGGCGCGTGAGGGCGCCATCCACGTAAACCCCGACCATTTCTCCCCCCAATTGACAGCCTTTTGACAGTTTCCGCCGCCTAGAATCCGCCCCATGACCGGTAATTCCGGTCTGACGTTCACCAAAAGTCCAAGAACAGTCCCGGCCACGCCCCGCCGCGCCGGACAGGAGACAAGCACCGGCACTGCGCCTTTCGCGCCGTCCGCCAGGCTGTCTTCCCGTCCCCCGCAACGCAGTGGCAGCCGGAACGCCCGGGTCGGATCGCGGCTGCCAGCAGGCTGGCATGGCGCATCCCCGGTAACACCAGGAGACCGCTATGCGCCGTACCTATTCCCGCCTGGCCCATGCCGTGATGGCATCGGCCGCCGTTGCCGCCACCTTCGCCGCCGCGCCGGCCTTCGCGCTGGACAGCGTCAAGGTCATGATCGGCGCCAACCCCGGCGGCGGCTTTGACCAGACCGGCCGCTCGCTCGGCGCCGCGATGATTGCCGCGGGCCAGGCCAAGACCGCTTCATACGACAACAAGGGCGGCGCCGGCGGCACCATCGCGCTGACGCAGTTCGTCAATACCGACAAGGGCAACCCCAATGCGCTGATGGTGGTGGGCGCGGTGATGGTGGGCGCGATCGAGACCAACAAGCCGCCGGTCACGCTGAAGAACGCCACCCCGATCGCGCGTCTGTTTGCCGACACCATGGTCATCACCGTGCCGGCAAGCTCGCCGATCAAGTCGGTCAAGGACCTGACCACGCAGCTCAAGGCCAACCCGGGCAGCGTCAGCTGGGGCGGCGGCTCCAAGGGTTCGATCGACCACATCCTGGCCGGCCTGATCGCCAAGGAAACGGGCGTCGATCCCAAGAAGATCAACTACGTGCCGTTCCAGGGCGGCGGCGAAGCCTCTGCCTCGATCATGGGCGGCCATGTGACGGTGGGCATTGCCGGCGTGTCGGAATTCCTGCCCTTCATCAAGAGCGGCAAGATGCGCGCGCTGGCTGTGACCTCCAAGGACCGCACCGCCGATATCCCGACGCTCAAGGAGCAAGGCGTGAACGTCGAGATCTATAACTGGCGCGGCGTGTACGGCGCGCCCGGCATCAGCGCCGAGCAGCGCAAGGCCATGATCGACGCCGTGGTCAAGGCCACCGAGAGCCAGGCCTGGAAGGACACGCTGCAGAAGAATGACTGGACCCCGTTCCTGCTGACCGGCGACGAGTTCGGCAAGTTCGTCGACAGCGAATCGGCCCGCCTGGGCGGCTCGCTGCGTGAACTGGGCGTGGCCAAGTAAGGGCCACCCGCAGCACCGCAATCCCGTAGTACCGCATCAACCTGCTTTACCTGTCGTGCCTGCCAACCCCGCCGGTGACCCCGGCGGCAGGAAAACGGCGCAGGGCGGGGTGTCCACCTGCGATACCAGACAAAAACCATATGTCGCCGGGCCCTGCCGCCGCGCGGGCAGCACCTGCCAGCGTCGCGGACGCCAGCGCCCCTGCTGGCGACAAAGGCCAAGGAGTCTCCATGAAACCCTCGCACCTCGCCATCGGCATTGCCGTGCTGGCGCTCTCGCTGTTCTTCTTCCTCGGGCTGTCCGGCATTTCCGGCGAAGAGGGCTACGCCGGCCTGTCGCCGCGCTTCGTGCCCACGCTGGTGGCCGTCGGCCTGGCCGTGTGCGGCGCGCTGCTGACCTGGCAGGGCGTGCGCGGCGGTTTCCGCAACATGCCGGAAGAAGATGCCGAGCTGCCCAACGCGCCGCACAACTTCGGCGGCTTCCTGTGGGTGGCCGCGGGCCTGGTGCTGAACATGGCGCTGATCGGCACGCTTGGCTTCGTGTTCGCTTCCACGCTGCTGATGGTGTGCGTGGCGCGCGGCTACGGCAGCCGCCGCATCGTGCGCGACGCGCTGATCGGCCTGTGCATCACGGTGCCGATGTGGGCGCTGTTTGAGTTCCTGCTCGGCATCAACCTGCCGCTGCTGCCCATCGCTGGCTTCTGAGCCCGCCCGCCCGTCCAGCAAGGAGTCTTCGAATGGATACCCTGAACCAGCTGATGCACGGCTTTGCCGTGGCCATCACGCCGATCAACCTGATGTGGGCCCTGGTGGGCTGCTTCCTCGGCACCGCCATCGGCGTGCTGCCGGGCATCGGCCCCGCGCTGACGGTGGCGATGCTGCTGCCGCTGACCGCCAAGGTGGAACCGACCGCGGCGCTGATCATGTTTGCCGGCATCTACTATGGCGCGATGTACGGCGGCTCGACCACCTCGATCCTGATGAACACCCCGGGCGAGTCTTCCACCATGGTGACAGCCATGGAAGGCAACCTGATGGCCAAAAACGGGCGCGCCGGCCCAGCGCTGGCCACCGCGGCGATCGGCTCGTTCGTGGCGGGCACCATCGCCACGGTGATGCTGTCGATGTTCGCGCCGGTGGCGGCGGACGTGGCGCTGCAGTTCGGCCCGGGCGAGTACTTCATGATCATGCTGCTGGCCTTCACCACGGTCTCGGCCGTGCTGGGCTCGTCGCTGCTGCGCGGCATGACCGCCCTGTTCCTGGGCCTGGGCATCGGCCTGATCGGCATGGATTCGCTGTCGGGCCAGACCCGCTATTCGATGAACGTGCAGGAGCTGTACGACGGCATCGACATCGTGGTGGTGGCGGTGGGCCTGTTCGCGGTGGGCGAGGCGCTGTTCAACGCGTTCTTCCCGCAGCCGGCGGGCACCTTCAACAAGCTCAGCTCGGTCCACATGAACAAGTCGGACTGGAAGCGCTCGATCCCGGCGTGGATCCGCGGCACCTTCATCGGCTTCCCGTTCGGGCTGATCCCCGCCGGCGGCGCCGAGATCCCGACCTTCCTGTCGTATGCCACCGAGAAGAAGCTGTCGGACCACAAGGAAGACTTCGGCAAGGTCGGCGCGATCGAAGGCGTGGCCGGCCCCGAAGCGGCCAACAACGCCGCCGTCACGGCGACGCTGGCGCCGCTGCTGACGCTGGGCATCCCCACCTCCAACACCACCGCGATCCTGCTGGCCGCGTTCCAGAACTACAACCTGCAGCCGGGCCCGATGCTGTTCCAGACCTCGGGCGACCTGGTGTGGGGCCTGCTGGCGTCGCTGTATATCGGCAACGTCATGCTGCTGGTGCTGAACCTGCCGGCGATCGGGCTGTGGGTGCGCATGCTGCGCGTGCCCACGCCGCTGCTGTACGGCGGCATCCTGATCTTCGCGGGCCTGGGCGCCTACGGCATCCGCCAGTCGTGGTTCGACCTGCTGCTGCTGTTCGTGGTCGGCCTGCTGGGCATGGTGATGCGCCGCTTCGACTTCCCCACCGCGCCGGTGATCGTCGGCATGATCCTGGGGCCGATGGCCGAGAAGCAGCTGCGCAATGCGCTGTCGATCGGCCAGGGCGACTGGACCCTGTTCCTGCGCCAGCCGATCTCGGCCACCATCCTGGCGCTGACCGTGGCCGTGGTGGTGATCCCGCGCCTGTTGCGCTGGCACGCGACCCGCACCTCGGCGCACGCGCAGGCCGACAACGCGGCATGATGCGCGCGATCTTGCGGTAAGCTTTGCGAGGCCCGCACGCCAATGGTGTGCGGGCCTCTTGTCTTTCGTCTCTCGTTTTCCAGAACAACAAGCCGCCGGCGCCCTGCGCCAGGCCGCTGTCACATGCGTCTCTTCTCCAACCCCTGGCTGTCCGCGCTGCCCACGCTGGCACTCGGGCTGGCCGCCGCCCTGCTCTGCACCGCGCTGCACACCCCGCTGCCGTGGATGATCGGCCCGCTGCTGGCCGTGGCCGCCGCGCGCATGGCGGGCGCCGACCTGCGGGCGCCGTCGCAGGCCCGCAATGCGGGCCAGTGGGTGATTGGCGCGTCGCTCGGGCTCTACTTCACGCCGGACGTGGTGGCGCGGCTGGTGGAGTACCTGCCCTACATCATTGCCGGCTCGCTGTTCGCGCTGGTGCTGGGCGCGGGCGGCGCCATCCTGCTGCGGCGGACCACCGGCGTGGCCTTCAAGACCGCATTCTTCTCCACCGCCATCGGCGGCGCCTCGGAGATGGCCAACCTGGCCGAGCGCAACGGCGCGCGCATCGACCAGGTGGCGGCCGCGCATTCGCTGCGGGTGCTGATGGTGGTGGTGACCGTGCCTGCGATCTTCCAGTACGGCGGCATCCACGGGCTCGACCCCTATATCCCCGGCCCGCGCGTGGTCAGCGCGCCGGGGCTGCTGGCGCTGGTCGCGATCACGCTGGGCGTGGCGCTGCTGGTCAAGCGGCTGAACATGCCCAACCCGTTCGTGATCGGCACGCTGCTGGCGGCGGCGGTGCTGACCGCGTCCGGGATCGAGCTGTCGGCCATCCCCACCTGGATGAGCCGTGCCGGCCAGCTGCTGATCGGGGTCTCGCTGGGGGTGCGCTTCTCGCGCGAGTTCCTGCATACCGCGCCGCGCTTCCTGTCGGGCGTGGCGCTGTACACGGTGATCGCACTGGTGGTGTCGGCGCTGTTCGGCTGGGGGCTGGCGGCGCTGTCGGGCGCGCACCCGGCCACGGTGATCCTGGGCACCACGCCGGGCGGCATTGCCGAGATGTGCATCACCGCCAAGGTGCTGGAGGTGGGGGTGCCGCTGGTGACCGCGTTCCACGTGATCCGGATGGCCTTCGTGGTGCTGGCCACCGGCCCCCTGTATCATTGCCTCAAACATCGCGTCGCGCCGGAGGAGACAGAGTAGCGGTCCGCCACAGGACGGCTACGGTGCGGCCAGCCAGAACCAGGAGCGCCATGTCAGAAGCCGCACCGCAATTCAGCCTCACCGATATCGACGCCACGCTGGAGCGCGTGCTGGCGCCATGGGTGCGCCAGCTCGGCCTGCGCGCCGAAGCCGTCGATGCCCAGGGCGTCACGCTGCGCCTGCCGTTCAGCGAATCGTTCCGCCATGCGGGCGGCGTGGTCTGCGGCCAGGTGCTGATGTCCGCCGCCGATACCGCCATGATCGTCGCCGTGGCCAGTGCGCTGGGCGCCTTCCGCCCGATGACCACGGTCTCGCTCACCACCAACTTCATGCGCCCGGTGATCGACGGCGACGTGCTGGTGCGCGCCAACGTGCTGCGGCTGGGCAAGACTGTGGTGTTCGGCGAGATCGAGCTGACCGGCACCGACGGCAAGCTGGCGGTGCAGGCCACCACCACCTACGCCCTGCTCTGATCCCCTCGCAACGCCAGCGTTCATGACATCCGGCCACGCCAATCCCTTCGACCAGATCGTCTTTGCCGGCGGCGGCAACCGCTGCTGGTGGCAGGCGGGCTGGTGGGACACGGTCGCGCCGGAACTGCAGCTGCGCCCGCGCGTGATCGCCGCGATCTCGGCCGGCGCGGCGACGGCGTGCATGGTCTATGCGCACGACTCGCACCAGACCATGGACTACTACCGCGAGGTGCTGTCCAACAACCGCCGCAATGCCTACTGGGGCAACCTGCTGCGCAATGAGCGCGTGTTCCCGCATTACGGCATCTACCGCACCGCGCTGCTGACGATCTTCGCCGACGGGCGCCTCTCGCACCTGCAGCAGGCGCCGGAGATCCGCATCGGCGTGGCCCATATCCCGCGCTGGAGCGGCCCGCGCTTGGCGGTGGCCGCGGGGCTGCTGGCGTACAACATCGACAAGCATGTGCTCAAGACGCTGCACCCGCGGCTGGGGCGCAAGCTGGGCTTCCGGCCGGAGTTCGTGCGCGCGCAGGACTGCGATTCGCCCGAGCAGCTGGCCGACCTGCTGCTGCAGTCGGCCTCCACGCCGCCGTTCACGCCGGTGCTGCGCCGCGGCGGCCGCCCGGTGCTGGACGGCGGGCTGGTTGACAACGTGCCCGTGGACGCGCTCGATGCCACCCCGGGCAATGTGCTGGTGCTGGTGACAAGGCTGTATCCGCGCCCGCGCCGTTTCGTGCTTGAGCAAGGCGGCCAGCGCCGCCTGTACCTGCAGCCCTCGCAGCGCGTGCCGATCTCGAGCTGGGACTACACCCAGCCCGATGCCATGACGCACGCCTACGAGCTGGGCCGCCGCGACGGGGAAACTTTCCTGCGCGAGTGGCCGTCGATCCTGAATACCGAACTGCGGCCCGCTGCCTAGTTTCTTGTTTGCTGGCGCTGGCCTGATTGTTGTCGATGCGGCCCGCGTGCCGCGACAGGAGGCATGGATGACTAAGCGCCAGACAACCCCCGCCGGGGCCAAGGAACCGCGGCGCGCCCGCGAGGTCAGCGCGGCGCCGCCGGTGGAGCAGGTGCCGCGCGTGCGCGACGGCCGCACGCGGCGCAACGACAAGGTGCGCAAGGCAGACCTGGTGGTGATCGGAGGCGGCTCGGGCGGCGTGGCCTGCGCGCGGCGTGCCGCCGCCCACGGTGCACGCGTGATCCTGGTCGAGCGCGATGCCATCGGCGGCACCTGCGTCAACCGCGGCTGTGTGCCCAAGAAAATGCTGTCCTACGGTGCCGGCTGGTCGGCGATCCTGTCGGGCTGCCTGTCGCACACCGGCGGGCATGAGGACTGGCGCGACGCCATCGTCCGCGTCAACGCCGAGGTCGCGCGGCTGAACGCGGGCTACACCCAGCGCCTGCACGAATCCGGCGTGGAAATCCTGCGCGGCGACGCACTGGTCACCGGCAAGGACGAAGTGCGCGTCGGCGACGAGACCATCCACGCGCGCCGCATCCTGATCGCCACCGGCGCGCGCCCGCGAGCGCTCGAAGTCCCGGGCGGCGAACTGGCCGCCAGTTCCGACGACGTCTTCACCTGGCAGACCGTGCCGGGTTCGATCGCGGTGATCGGCGGCGGCTACATCGGCGTGGAGCAGGCCTCGATCCTGTCGCGCTACGGCGTCAAGGTAGACCTGATCGTTGCCGGCGACCGGCTGCTGCCCCACTTCGACCACGACATCTCCCGGTCGCTGGCCGAGGCACTGACCGCGCGCGGCGTGCGCCTGCACCTGAACGCCAGGGTGCACCTGCTGAGCCAGGCCAACGGCGCGGTGGAAGTGTGCTACCGCCCCACCGACCGCCCCGGCCAGACCGAGGCCGTGCGCGCGCAGGCCGCGCTAGCGGCGATCGGGCGCATTTCCAACGTGCAGGGCTTCGGGCTGGAGGCGGTTGGTGTGGACTTTGGCGACAAGGGCGGCATCCGCGTGGACCGCCAGTTCCGCAGCAACGTGCGCGGCATCTACGCGCTCGGCGACGCCATCGACGGCCTGCACCTGACCCCGGTGGCCACCGCGCAGGGCCGCTGGCTGGCCGACCGCCTGTACGGCCGTCGCGGCGAACGCGCCGATTTTGACTTCGTGCCCACCGCGGTGTTCTGCGAGCCGGCCATCGGCGCCGTGGGCCTGACCGAGGCCCAGGCAATCGAAGCCGCCGGCAAGCCCGAACGCATCCGCACCGTGGTCAAACGCTTCGTCTCGCTGGAAAACCGCTTTGCCGGCACCTCCCACCAGTCGATGTTCAAGCTGGTGCTGAATGCGCGCAGCGGGCGCGTGCTCGGTGCGCACCTGATGGACGACGCCGCGCCCGAGATCGTGCAGACGCTGGCGGTGGCGCTGCGGCTGGGCGTGCGCGAATCGCACCTGCAGACCACGGTGCAGTTGCATCCGACGGTGGCGGAGGAATTATACGGTTAGGGGTTATTCGCCGATGGGCAGCTTCAGCACCGCGCGCACGCCGGTGCCCTGCAGCCCATCGCCAAGCTCCACCGTGCCGCCAAACCGCGCCGCCATCTCGCGCGAGATCGCCAGCCCCAGCCCGGAGCCCGGCTCCGCATTGCCCACACGCCGGTAGAAGCGCGCGAAGACCTTTTCGCGCTCTTCGGCCGGAATGCCCGGCCCATCGTCTTCCACCACCAGGCAGGCGGTCTGGTCGGCGCGCGTGGCCGACAGCGTGATGCGGCTGCCGCGCGGCGAGTACTGGATCGCGTTGTGGACCAGGTTGGCCAGCGCCTCGCGCAGCAGCGCGGGGTCGGCGCGCACCGGCAGCTTCAGCCCCGGCACCGGCTCCCAGCCGAAGTCCTGCTGCTTGCCGCGCGCCAGCGGCAGGTAGTCCAGTGCCACCTGCTCGGCCACGGTGACGGCGTCGATGATGTCGATGCCATCGGCTTCCTGGGCGGCTTCGCCGTGGTGCTGGCGTACCCGCGCCAGCGCCAGCAGCTGGTTGGTCAGGCGCGCGGCCTGCTCCAGCTGGGTGACGATGCCGCCCACGGCTTCGCCGGCGGCCTGGCGCGCGGCCTCGGGGTCGGGCGCGCGCAGCTGGCGCTGGGCGTATTCGGCCTGGGTCTTCAGGATGGCCAGCGGCGTGCGCAGCTGGTGCGCGGCGTCGGCGATGAACTGGGCCTGCGACTGCGCCATCGCGGCCGAGCGCGACACATGCAGGTTGACCGCGTCGACCAGCGGGCGCACCTCGGCGGGCACGCGCTCGAACGTGAGCGGGGCCAGGTCGTCCGGCGAACGCGCTTCCACGTCGTCGCGCACGCGCGCCAGCGGGCGCAGCACGTAGGTGACGCCGCCCACCAGTATGCCGGCGCTCAGCAGGATCAGCAGCAGGTCGCGCGCCAACGCGCTGCGCCAGACCGTGCCGATCAGCGTGGTGCGCGGCTCGGCGGTCTCGGCCACCTGGATGATCACGCGCATGCGCGCGTCCGGGCGGTATACCGGCCGCGCCATGGCGGCGATGCGCACGGCCTCGCCCAAGTATTCGGCGTCGTAGAAGCGCGGCTGGTTGTTGACGAGGGTGCCGGCAGGCAGCGGCAGGTCGTTGTAGCCGGTGACGGTCTCGACCTGGCCGGCGCGCTCGGTCGACACGCGGTAGAACACATGGGTCTGCGCCGCGGTCTCGAACATCTCCATGGCGGCATCGGGCAGGGTCAGCTGGACGTTGTCGCCGGCCATGCCGATGGCACTGTCGATGGCGCGGATCGAGCCATAGAGCGAGCGGTCATAAGCCGTGTTGGCGGCGTCGCGCAGGGTGCCGTAAGTGAGCCAGGTGTCGATCGCCATCATCGCCGCCAGCGCCGGCACCAGCAGCAACAGCAGTTGCCGGCGCAGGCTGCCGCGGCGCCAGGACGGGACGCGATGGCGCCGCGCCATCTTCAGCGCCCGGCCTCGGGCTCCAGCAGGTAGCCGAAGCCGCGCAGGGTGACGATGGTGACGCCGTGCCCGGCCAGCTTCTTGCGCAGCCGGTAGACCAGCACCTCGATCGCGTCGGGCGAGACATCGGCGTCGAGCGAGAACACCTTGTCGAGCAGCTGCGCCTTGGTCAGCGGCTGGCCGCTGCGTGCCAGCAGCGCGCCCAGCAGGGTCGATTCGCGCGGGGTCAGCGCCAGCGGGGCGCCGTCCAGCGTGAAGCTGCGGGTCTCGCCGTCGAACACCAGCGTGCCGCACTGCAGGCGCGGATGCGCGCGCCCGCGGCTGCGGCGGATCAGCGCCAGCAGCCGCGCTTCCAGCTCGGCAATGGCAAAGGGCTTGGGCAGGTAGTCGTCGGCGCCCAGGTTCAGGCCGCGCACGCGTTCGTCCAGCGTGTCCTGCGCGGTCAGGATCAGCACCGGGGTACGGTCGTCGCGCGCGCGCATGGACTTGAGCACGGCCAGCCCGTCCTTGCCGGGCAGGCGCAGGTCGAGCAGCACCGCGTCGTATTCCTCGGCCTGCAGGCGGGCCTCGGCCTGCAGCCCGTCGGCGACGTGCTCGATCACAAAGCCGCCCTGCTCCAGCGCGCGGGTGACCCAGCGTGCCAGTTCGACTTCATCCTCCACCAGCAGGATGCGCATGCCGGTCTCCTCCTCTGCCGGTTTGGTCCATGTTTCGGTTGCGGCGGCGGAAAACGTCCGGATAACAAGGTGCAGCACCGATGGAGCGTGCCCGCCGCGGGCGCCTATAATACCTCCGCCCCGCTGGTCCCGGCGCGTGTTGTCCGTGCGCCCGCTCCCTTCCACAGGCAGTTCTTCCGTTTCCGACCACCGTGCCCACGCGTCCACCCCCGCCGTCCCTGCCGTGCGCTTGCGAGCCGCCTGCCTCGGGGCAGCGCCGCCGCCTGCTGGGCGCATCGCTGCTGGCCGGCGCCACCTTGCCGGCCGCGTGGCCCCTTCATGCCCAGTCTAGGCCCCCGGCGCCGCCGCCGGGGTATCCGTCCGGGTATGACGCCACCATTGCCGGCGCCATGCGCGAAGGCATGGTCACGGTCTATGCATCGACCGACCTGAAAGTGGCGCAGCCGCTGATCGCCGCGTTCGAGGCGCGCTACCCGGGCGTCCGCGTGCACTACCAGGATCTCAACACGATCGAGCTGAACCAGCGCTTCCTGGCCGAGACCGCGGCGCTGGGCGGCAAGCGGCCCGCGCCCGATGCGGCCTTCGCCGACGTGCTGTGGAGCACGGCGATGGACCTGCAGATCAAGCTGGTCAACGACGGCCATGCGCAGCGCTACGCCTCGCCCGAGCGCGCCGGCCTGCCCGGCTGGGCGGTGTGGCGCGACGAGGCCTGGGGCACCACCTTCGAGCCCGCGGTGATCGTCTACAACCGCCACCACCTGGCCGGCATGCGCCCGCCGCGCAGCCGCAGCGGGCTGGCGCGGCTGCTGCAGGAGCACGCGCCGCGCTGGCATGGCAAGGTGGTGACGTATGACGTGGAGCGCTCGGGCGTGGGCTACCTGCTGGCGCAGCAGGACGCACGCATGGGCAGTGAGTTCTGGTACCTGGCGCAGGCGCTGGGGCGCGCCGGGGTGCAGCTGTCGGCGTCCACTGCCGAGATGATCGAGCGCATCGCCAGCGGCGAGCTGGTGATGGGCTACAACCTGCTGGGTTCGTACGCGCTGTCGCTGATGGAGCGCGGCGCGGCCATCGACGTAATCGCCCCGCGCGACTACACGCTGGTGATGTCGCGGGTGGCCTTTATTGCCCGGCGCGCGCCGCGGCCCAATGCGGCGCGGCTGTGGCTGGACTATCTGCTCTCGCGCGAGGGCCAGGCGCTGCTGGCCAAGTCCACCTCGCAGCTCTATACCATCCGCACCGATACCGACAGCGTGCACACCGCGGCGGCATTGTCGGAGCGGCTGGGCTACGCGCTCAAGCCAATCAGCGTCGGCCCGGGCCTGCTGGCCGCGCAGGACGCGATGCGCAAGCGCGCATTCCTGGCGCGCTGGCGCGAGGCCATGCGCGGCTGAGCGCGAAGCTCAGGGGACCAGGTCGCCGGTATCGAGCCCGCCCGGCTGGGCGTTCGGGCAGGCCTGCTGGCACAGCGTGGACAGTTCCCGGTCCAGCGCCGCCATCGGGCGCGGCACGTAGCCGTGGCGCAGCGCCGATGAGAACTTCAGGGTATCGATAAAGGCGTCGGACATGCGCTCGGCGTTGGCGTCGAGGTCGAAGTCCTGCGGCGAGAACAGCCAGTGCGCCAGCACCCCGCCGATGGCGGCATGGAAGGCATTGACGGCCAGGTCCAGGTCCAGGTCGGCGGGCAGCTGGCCGCGCTCCAGGGCCAGGCGCAGGTGCTCGCGCATCTTGATCAGGCCTTCCTGGTGCGACTGGCGCTGGCGCTCGAAGATGGCGCCGTTGTCCTGCACCATTTCACACTTGTGGAAGATGATCTCGAACACCCGGCGCCAGCGCGGGTTGACCACGGTCTGGCGCATCACATAGGCGCAGATGTCGCGGATGCCGCCCAGCGGGTCTTCCTGGCGCGCGAGCCGCTCGGGGTCGCACAGCGCTTCCACGGGCAGGTTGACGCGGTCGCACATGGCGGCGAACACATCGCTCTTGTTCTTGAAGTGCCAGTAGATCGCGCCGCGCGTGACACCCGCCGCCTCGGCGATGTCGGCCAGCGACGGGCGTGCCACGCCGCGGGCGTGGAACACGGCTTCGGCCGCGTCGAGAATCCGGTGGCGCGTTTCAAGCGCCTCTTCCTTGGTACGTCTGACCATTTTTGTCTCTGGTGCCGGCGGCATGACGAGATGGAGCCGTCATGGCCAGCCTTGTTGGTTCTCCCTGGTGCGGCCGCTGAGGCAGCCGCACGGGCCGGCGCATGCGCCGGCGGGTCGTTGTCGTCACATGCCAATGTGCTTGCAGCCTGCGAGCCGACACGACGGCGCGCATCCTAACCCGAGCCGGCGGTTTGCGCCGTGATTCCGAACGGGTAGCACGCAATTCGGACCGACCGGTTGGGTTTGACCGGGCTCGGGATCCGTATTGCCGCGGCCTCGCGGCGCCGGTTGTGCGCCGAAAGGCCCTTCTGCAACATCAACTTAACATACATGCTTGAATGTATATATAATACGCGCTTGCCCGGCATTCGGCCAGCCGCCTTCTGTGACATACCCAGCACAGCTGGCAATCCCTGCCGCCGGCCAGTCGGTCATGAATCCAGTCGTTACATAAAAGCCGCCGTTCGTCGCATTTGACATTGCGACGCCGCGATTTGTGGCTAGCATCACGCTTTTGTCCGCCGCAAACCGTGCGGCGGGCTGTGTCGTTTCCGTTTGTCGGATGACAGGTCGGGACGATGCGGCAGATCTCAAATTGCCATCATGGGGTTATCGATGAGGAAGTCCCAACGAATCCGTTGCGTTGCAGCCTATGCACTAGCGGCGCTGTCTGCCGTGGCGCTTGTTGCCTGTGGCGACAAGAAGGCCGAAGGCGGCCCCCCGCCCCCGCCGGAAGTGGGTGTGGTGACCGTGACGCCGTCGCCGGTCGCCGTCGTCAATGAACTGCCGGGCCGCCTGGAAGGCATCCGCACGGCCGAAGTGCGTGCTCGCGTCGAAGGCATCGTGCTGTCGCGCAACTACACCGAAGGCGGCGAAGTGAAGGCCGGCCAGGTGATGTTCCGCATCGACCCGGCACCCTACCAGGCCACGCTGGCTTCGGCCCAGGCCGCGCTGCAGCGCGCCGAGGCCAATGCCGTGTCGGCGCGCCTGAAGGCCGACCGCTACAAGCCCCTGGTGGCCGTCAACGCGGTCAGCAAGCAGGAGTACGACGACGCCGTGGCCTCCGCCGGCCAGGCCAATGCCGACGTGGCTTCGGCCAAGGCGGCGGTGCGCACCGCCCAGATCAACCTGGGCTACACCACCGTGACCGCACCCATCAGCGGCCGCGCCGGCCGCGCGCTGGTGACCGAGGGCGCGCTGGTGGGCAAGGGCGAGGCGACCAAGCTGGCGCTGGTGGAGCAGGTCGACCCGATGTGGGTCACCTTCACCCAGCCGGCCTCGGAAGTCACGCGCCTGCGCCGCGCCATCGAGTCCGGCATGGTCAAGGGCATGAACGGCGGCGCCAAAGTGCACCTGTATGTCGAAGACGGCCGCGAGTACGAACAGACCGGCAAGCTGCTGTTCTCTGACATGACCGTGGACCCGACCACCGGCGCGATCACGCTGCGCGCGCAGTTCCCCAACCCGAAGCGCGAACTGCTCTCGGGCACCTTCGTGCGCGTGAAGATCGAGCAGGGCGTGGATGAGAACGCACTGACCGTGCCGCAGCGGGCGCTGATCCGCGGCGCGCAGGGTGCCAGCGTGATGGTGGTGGGCACGGACGGCAATGTCGCGGCAGTGCCGGTCAAGGCGCCGCAGGCCATTGGCGACAGCTGGGTGGTGACCGAAGGCCTGAAGGGCGGCGAGAAGGTGATCGTCGAGGGCCTGCAGAAGATCAAGGTCGGTGCGCCGGCCAAGGCCGTGCCGTTCAAGCCGGCCGGGGCCTCGGCACCGGCCGCGGCGACGGCCTCCGCGCCGGCGGCGCCGGCCTCGGCCCCCAAGGCCGAGGGCCCGCAGCAAGCCAAGTCTGACGCCAAGCAAGGCTGAACCCTGCCGTACCAACCAATACGGCAAATACGGCTAGACCGCTAGACCAAGAGGGAGCCAGTTTTATGGCCAAGTTTTTTATCGACCGGCCGGTGTTCGCGTGGGTGCTCGCGCTGATCATCATGCTGGGCGGCATATTGGCGATCCTGCAGTTGCCGATCGCACAATATCCGAACATCGCCCCGCCGACGATCTCGGTCACCGCCACCTACCCGGGTGCGTCGGCCAAGACGCTGGAGGATTCCGTCACCTCGGTGATCGAGCAGGAGCTCAACGGCGCCCCTAACCTGCTCTACTACAACTCCACCAGCGAGTCGTCCGGCCTGGCGAGCATCACCATCGCCTTCGCGCCGGGTTCGAACGTCGACCTGAACTCGGTCGAAGTGCAGAACCGCCTCAAGCGCGTGGAAGCGCGCCTGCCGGCTGAAGTGCGCCAGCAGGGCGTGCGCGTGGACAAGGCCGGGAACAACTACATGATGTTCCTGACCGTGTCGTCCAAGTCCGGCACGGCTGACGCGATCCAGCTCGGCAACTATGTCTCGGCGCAGGTGATCGACTCGATCCGCCGCGTGCCGGGCGTGGGCCAGGCCGACCTGTTCGGCACCGAGTACGCCATGCGGATCTGGCTGGACCCGGCCAAGCTGACCGGCTACAACCTGACCCCGACCGACGTCACCGCCGCGGTGGGCGAGCAGAACATCCAGGTCGCCGTGGGCGAGCTGGGCGGCACGCCCTCGCCCAAGGGCACCGAGCTCAACGCCACCGTCACCACCGAAAGCCGCCTGACCACGCCTGAGCAGTTCGGCAACATCCTGCTGCGCACCAACCCGGACGGGTCTTCGGTGCGCATCAAGGACGTGGGCCGGGTGGAGCTGGGCGGCGCCGATTACTCGACGCTGGCCCGCACCAACGGCAAGCCGTCGGCGGCCATCGCCATCAAGCTGGCCCCGACCGGCAACGCGCTGGCCACGGCCACCGCGGTGCGCGCCAAGATGGAAGAGCTGTCCAAGAACTTCCCGGCGGACTACCAGTACTCGGTGCCTTACGACACCTCGGCCTTCGTCAAGATCTCGATCGAGGAAGTGATCAAGACCCTGCTCGAAGCCGTGGTGCTGGTGTTCCTGGTGATGTACCTGTTCCTGCAGAACTTCCGCGCCACGCTGATCCCGACGCTGGTGGTGCCGATCGCGCTGCTGGGTACATTCGGCGCGCTGCTGGCGTTCGGCTTCTCGATCAACGTGCTGACCATGTTCGGCATGGTGCTGGCCATCGGTATCCTGGTGGACGATGCCATCGTGGTGGTCGAGAACGTCGAGCGGATCATGAGCGAGGAAGGACTCTCGCCACGTGAGGCCACGCGCAAGGCCATGGGCCAGATCACCGGCGCCATCGTCGGCATCACGCTGGTGCTGACCGCGGTGTTCATCCCGATGGCATTCTTCTCGGGCTCGGTGGGCAACATCTACCGCCAGTTCTCGCTGTCGCTGATCTCGTCGATGGCATTCTCGGCGCTGCTGGCGCTGACGCTGACCCCGGCACTGTGTGCGACGCTGCTCAAGCCCGTGGAAGCCGGCCATCACCATGAGAAGACGGGCTTCTTCGGCTGGTTCAACCGCACCTTCGCGCGTTCGGCCACCAGCTACCAGGGCGTGGTCGCGCGCATCCTCAAGCGCTCCGGCCGCTACCTGATCATCTACGCGGTCATCATCGTCGGCGTGGTGGTGCTGTTCAAGCGCCTGCCGTCGTCGTTCCTGCCCGACGAAGACCAGGGCTACATGATCACCGTGGTGCAACTGCCCAACGGCGCCACGCAAGACCGTACCATCGGCGTGCTCAAGCAGATCGAGGACTACTACCTGCAGAAGGAAAGCAAGGTGGTGGACCAGATGATCACGGTGGCGGGCTTCTCCTTCTTCGGCCGCGGCCAGAACGGCGGTATCGCGTTCGTGCGCCTGAAGGACTGGAAGGAGCGCACCGGCGACGGCGAGACCGCGCAGGCGCTGGTCGGCCGTGCCTTCGGCGCGCTGTCGTTCATCAAGGACGCGATTATCTTCCCGCTCAACCCGCCGGCGATTTCCGAGCTGGGCAACTCCTCGGGCTTTGACTTCCGCCTGCAGGACCGCACCGGCCAGGGCCACGCCAAGCTGATGGAAGCGCGCAACATGATGCTCGGCATGGCCGCGCAGAGCCCGGTGCTGATGGGCGTGCGCCCCGAAGGCCAGGAAGATGCGCCGCAGCTGCAGATCGACATCGACCGCGAGAAGGCCAAGGCGCTCGGCGTCACGGTGGCCAGCATCAACTCGACGCTGTCGATTGCGTTCGGCTCGAACTACGTCAACGACTTCATCTATGAAGGCCGGGTGCGCAAGGTGATCGTGCAGGCAGAAGGCTCGGATCGCCGCCTGCCAGACGACCTGACCAAGCTGCGCGTGCGCAACAGCAACGGCGACATGGTGGCGTTTGCCGCGTTCGCGACCTCCAAGTGGGTGATGGGCTCGCCGCGCCTAGAGCGCTACAACGGCATGCCGGCGGTGAAGCTGGCGGGCCAGGCCGCGCCGGGCCGCAGTACCGGTGAAGCCATGCGCGTGATGGAAGAGAACTTCGCCAAGCTGCCGCCGGGCTTCGGCTTCGAGTGGTCCGGCCAGTCTTATGAAGAACGCCTGGCCGGCTCGCAGGAACCGATCCTGTACACGCTGTCGCTGATCATCGTGTTCCTGTGCCTGGCCGCGCTGTATGAAAGCTGGTCGATCCCGTTCTCGGTGCTGCTGGTGGTGCCGCTGGGCGTGCTCGGCGCGCTGCTCGGCGTGACGCTGCGCGGCATGCCCAACGACGTGTACTTCAAGGTGGGCCTGATCGCTACGATCGGCTTGTCGGCGAAGAACGCCATCCTGATCGTGGAATTCGCCAAGGACCTGCAGGCGCAGGGCAAGGGCCTGATCGAAGCCACGCTGGAAGCGGTGCACCTGCGTTTCCGCCCGATCCTGATGACGTCGATGGCGTTCATCCTGGGCGTGCTGCCGCTGGCGATCGCCACCGGTGCGGGTTCGGCCAGCCAGCGCGCCATCGGTACCGGCGTGATTGGCGGGATGATCACCGCCACGGTGCTGGCGATCTTCCTGGTGCCGGTCTTCTTCGTGGTGGTGCGCAAGCGCTTCAAGGGCAGCAAACGCCAGCGCATGCTCGACCAGAAGTGGCACGAGCCGAAAGAGGAAATCTGAATATGACCAAGACTCTGACCACACTGCTGCTGGTGGCCGGCGTTCTGACGGGGTGCACGCTGGCCCCCCACTATGATCGCCCTGCCCCGCCGGTGGCAGACAGCTTCCCGGTGGCGCCCGAGGGCTACGCCACCGCCGAGGCGAAGAGCGGCGAGACCCGCCGCGCTGTCGACATCGGCTGGCGCGAGTTCTTCCGCGACCCGCGCCTGCAGTCGCTGATCGCGACCTCGCTGGAAAACAACCGCGACCTGCGCACCGCCGCGCTGCGCATCGAGGAAGCGCGCGCGCAGTACCAGGTGCAGCGCGCCGACCTGCTGCCGACGGTGAACGCGAATGCTGGCTATACCCGTGCCAGCACCAACGCTGCCACGGGGGTATCGGTTCTGGGCCAGCCTGCGGTATCGCAAGTCTACTCGGCCAGCCTCGGCATCTCGTCCTACGAGCTGGACTTCTTCGGCCGCGTGCGCAGCCTGTCGAACGCGGCGCTGGCGCAGTACTTCTCCACCGAAGAGGCGCATCGTTCGGCGTATATCTCGCTGGTGTCGGAAGTGGCCAAGGCCTACCTGTCCGAGCGTTCCTTCGCCGAGCAATACGAGATTGCACGCGACACACTCAAGGCGCGCGAGAGCACCTATGGACTCGCCAAGCAGCGCTTCGACGTCGGCGCCACGTCCGCCCTGGACCTGCGCGACAACGAGTCGCTGGTGGCCCAGGCGCGTGTCGCCGCCGCGCAGCTCGCACGCCAGCGCGCGCAGGCGCAGAACGCGCTCGAAGTGCTGGTGGGCAAGCCCATCGGCAGCATCGAGAACCTGCCCGAGCCGATGCGCCTGTCCGACGAACGCATCATCAGCGATATTCCCGCGGGCCTGCCTTCGGACCTGCTGGAGCAACGCCCGGACATCCGCCAGGCCGAACAGCAGTTACTGTCGGCCAATGCGAATATCGGCGCGGCACGCGCGGCGTTCTTCCCGCGCATCACGCTGACCACCAGCATTGGCACGATCAGCCCGACGTTCTCGAACCTGTTCGATGCCGGCACTAAGGCGTGGTCGTTCGCGCCGCAACTGACGCTGCCGATCTTCGACTATGGCCGCAACAAGTCCAACCTGGACCTGGCCAATGTGCGCAAGAACATCCAGGTGGCCAACTACGAGAAGACCATCCAGACGGCCTTCGCGGAAGTGGCGGATGCGCTGGTGGCGCGCGGCACGCTGGAAGACCAGGTGGCCGGCCAGGAAGAAGTGCGCAATGCCGAAGCCGCGCGCTACGAACTGGCGCGCGTGCGCTTCCGCAGCGGGATTGCCAGCTACCTGGACGAGCTCGATGCGCAGCGCCAGCTGTTCACCGCCGAGCAGGCGCTGATCCAGGCGCGGCAGCTGCGGCTGAACAACGCGATCGACCTGTACCGGTCGCTGGGCGGTGGTTTGCAGGAGAGCAGTCCGGTGGCGCAGCAGGGGACGCCTGCGCAACAGGGGACGGTGACGCAGTAAGGGTTGCCGCTTGCCGTTGCAGCAATAAAAAACGACGCGCTCAGGCGCGTCGTTTTTTTCTTTCAGCGTCAGAACTTATACGAAGCCGCCAAAAAGAACACCAGCGGATTCGGCTCCAGCTTGGTCTTCGACGTCGACAGCACGGTCCCGTCGGACGCCTTGATCGTCATCGTCGACGTCGACTTCAGCGGGATATAAGTCACCGCCGCCGTCACGCCCCAATGCTCGTCAAAGTTATAAGTGCCACCGATATTGAACACCGGCGCCCATGACGACGACGCATCCGCACTCACCGAAGTCGGCCCCGGGATGCCCGCCCCCGCCGCCAGGATCGCGCCGAGGTTGTTGTTGACCGAACTCGCAAACGCCGGATTGACCTCGATGTTGGTAAAGAAGTTGTACGACACCCCCACCCCCAGGAAAGGGCGGAAACGCGTGCCCGGATCCAGGAAGTGGTACTGCACCATCGCCGCCGGGCTCCACTGCCGCGCCTTGGTGATGATGGGGTTCAGCGCGGGGTCGCCCAGGCTCTGGCGGCCGAGCGCGCCGGCCGGGCCCGGCGGAATCAGTTCGCCGTGGCCGTAGATCTTGAACTCCGGCGGGATGCCGCCCACCGCGGTGACCGCGATATGGTCGGTGACGAAGTGGCTGAAGGTCAGCCCCAGCGTATCGGCATTGGACGACGACAGGCTGCTGCCCGGCGCGGTGAAGGTGGACGGCAGGCCCAGCGGGTAGTTGATCGGCACGTCCAGCAGCGACGTGGTCAGCGGACCGCTCTGGCCATGGGTCTGGATATGGAACCAGCCGGCGGATACCACGTTGTCGCCCTTCTTCTGGGCATGGGCAGGCAGGGCGATGCTGGCCAGCGCGGCCAGCATCAGCGTGAGCGTGAGGCGTATGGTTTTCATCTTGTGTCCCCCGGCAGTGGATGTCTCTGTATGGTCGAATCGTGGTGCAGTGGCCCGGGCTGCAATGGCCCGGGCCTGGTAGCGTGCCTACTGCACGAATGCGCCGACGGTGAAGTACGGGCCGCTGTCGCGCTGTTCCAGGAAGCCGAACACGCCGCCGGTGAACATCAGCTTGCCGGTCGGCGCCGAGCCTGCAGGCGCCTCGCGCCGCGACGTGCGGACCACGCCGGGCACCTGCTGCGAGAAGTCCAGCCGGTACGGGATGGCGAGCGACGCATCGTGCGGCCGGAACGGATCCATCATGGTGGCCGCGGCGCCGACCAGTGCCGTCACGCGGTAGTTGAAGTTGCTGTCGACGCCGACGTATTCGCCGTTGACCGTGCCTTCGGTGACCGCCACCGCCGGCGCCATCATGCCGATGCCGATCTCGTCGTCGGCACCAAGCGGGCCGTTGGCGAGCGTGTCATTGGCATAGCCCACGCGGATCATGATCGGCACCAGCTGGCCGCGCAGCTTGCCCACGATCAGGTAGGCCTTGCCCAGCGTGCCGCCCAGCGTGGGCGGCTGGCTTTCGGCCTTGTAGTTGGTCGACAGCAGCGCGCCGTTGGCCTGCGGCACGAAGTTGTTGCCCTTGCGCTCGCAGGTGTTGGTGGCGTTGTCGCAGACGGTGAATGACCCATCGGCAGCCAGCGCCATGCGGTAGTCCTGCGCCACCAGCTGGAACTGCTTGGACGGCACCTCGTGGAAGCCCGTGCCGTTGTACTGCCCGGCAATCTTCGACAGGTCGGTCTCGGTCTGCGCGAAGCCGATGAACTGGAAGTACGGGAAGGTGGTGTCAGGCACCGCGCCGGCGCCCAGCACGCCGTTGAACTGGATGCGCGCGCCCGGGATGGTGCCGCCCACCACGCCTTCGCCGACAAAGAGCTTGGCCGGGCGGTTCGGATCGAGGCTGGCGCCGCTCAGCTCGAACGCGCACTGGTTGAGCTTCTCCGTCGGCAACCCCGTCTCTGCCTTCAGCGTGCCGCGCATCACGTTCTGCCCGTTGGTGGGGTCGCTGCGCGTGGGCTGCACGGTGCCGGTCTGGCGCGGCACGGAAGAATCGAGGAAGGTCACCTGCCAGGTCTTTTTGGTGGTGTCGATCTGCACCTTCACCAGCTCGCCGGAGCCGGTGCCGCCGGTGAAGGTGGTGGTGTAGTCGAGCGATGCCGGGCACAGCCGCGTCTGCACCGCGGCCGGCGTGGACGGCGC